>CAZRSI010000054.1:2601-13339 GCA_964602575.1 uncultured Anaerolineae bacterium | reverse complement strand
GGTAAATGTCAGAGCCGGGGCTACCTCTTTCGTCACCATAGAGACACAGAAGTAGCTCCGGCCGCTGACCACTTAACCGTCCGGAAGGATCTGGTGAGTTACTTGAATTCCTCAGCCTCACAGAAACTCGGTGGAACTCTGGGGAACTTAGGGTGGAGCTAGGCTACAGCAGAAGCTGGGCGCAGCGGAAGCTCTACCTCGCGGGCAAACTGGCCGTACACATGGGCCACCACCAGGTAGGCCCAGAAACCAACGCCCAGCTCTAGGATCCAGGTGATGAGCCATCCACAAATGGGGATCCAACCCACAACGATACCGATCACGAACGCAGCAAATCCAATCACAATGCCTACCACAAGTATGTAGAGCCAGGCTTTGAAGTACTCGTCGATGTTATCGCGGATGAAATTGAATATCTTACCAAACTGGAATGCGGCGGAGAAGTCCTCGGCCGAGGCGTAGTTGAGTATAACTGCAGGCATAACGAAGGTGTAGGCGAGAGTATACAAGAGAGCCAGGAGCGCGAATATAACAGCAATGGCGAGATAGAAAATCCCCAACACATTGGTCGTTTCGTCAGTTTTGCCGAGGCCGGGCAAGAAAACCGTTGTCAGGGGGCAGCAGGAGAGGATAATAAGAGGCAAAGCGTAGATGGCACCGATGATGGTCAATATCAGCCCCTTGATGAAGTGATTGCCGAACTCATCCCAGGTTGGTAGAGGGGGGTGGATGTCGTTGGCGATGTTGCGCATGGTGGCCAGCGTGTAGCCTGGGCTGGCGAAGTTCAGAATGGGGATCAGGTTGATCACCGCTCCCACCACCACTTTGTTCACCCATTTCTCGTCTTCAAACATGTAGGTCAGCGATTTGGTGAGCTCCATTTTTGCCCTCCTTTCAAGGTTGTTTTGCTGGCCAGAAGGTACAGGGCCCCAGAATGGTGCAATACTAACATTATACCAGGGTTTTCAGTTCCTGGCAACTCCATAAAAAAAGCAAAGAGGTGCATTTCAGTTTGGGGGTAGGTTTCCCCAACGGTCTCATCAGGTACACACTTTGGAGCGTTTTGGCGGTTTTTGAGTGCTCATCCAGCGTATGTTCAGGGGGACTTGCCTGATACCAATTGTTGCCTGAAAAACTACAAATCCCAGAACCTGTTGATCCAACCGAAGCGTTTGGGGTGGGGCACTACGCCGTGAGGTGAAATACACCTAAGGCAAAGGGCAAGGCCAGGCGTTGGGTCAGGACAAGATGGAATAAGCCCAACACGCTTAGCTCGAGAAAGGTGGCTAGCAACCCCAGCAGTAATGGAAAGATTGTGTCACGCCAGCCCTCAGCCGTGTTCTCCCGCCGGGTCACAATCAACACGAGCATGGCGTTAATTAGCGTCAGCATGGCTAATACCCCCAGAGTACTCAGAGTGGCTATCGGGTATAAGAGAAAATCGGCCCGGGTCTGAACGATCCAGATGAGCAGAGCGGTTAGGATCAGAAGATAACCTATTTCTCGCCAGTTGCGAATCACTCTTTTGGGATTGGCCTCTCTCCATAAGATGAGGTTGAAGATGAGAGAGACAATTACGCTCAAGGCTAGGCCGTTCAAAGCCCCTGTGATCAAACGCAGAAGATTGTGAGGCTCGTAGAGGTGGGGAGCGTTCGGAAGGAGGGACAGGAAAGAGTTGAGGCCGTCAATGCCCCACAGAACGATGAAACTGCCTAGCAGGGCCAGGATCTCAGTGGGTGGTAGGCCGCTGGCTCGCCATCTCCTCAGTGCGGCCAGGCCCAGCAAACCCAGGAGAGCACCCAGATAGGTCCCCGTGCAGCGAGCGCAGAGCGGAAGTTGCCCCCCGCCAATGATGAAAGAGTGGCCAGGAATCTGCCCGCAGACGCCCCCGTCCAAAAACCTGAGGATGTCTAGGAACCCGTGTATCTCCATATCCCTTCAGATTATACACTCGAACGGAGGTTAGGTCAACCTTTTACGGAGATTTGGGCGCAAGTGCGTATTAGTAACCTTAAAATTTCCCCGGATGGCCCGTTTATGCCCCTCCAGAGTTACACTAAAAACGATTTTTCTAGTATAATACAGTAAGATTCTCCCTGTTTGCCCAAGGTCATCGCAAGTCAGGACCGCAGTGAGGGGACCTTGCCCAACATTGAGGATCAGGAGCGTTCCATGCGTCCTTTCGTTCACCTCCACGTCCATAGTGAATATTCCCTGCTCGATGGCTTGGGTCGAGTAGGCGACCTGATTGCTCGGGCTAAGGAACTAGGCATGCCAGCTCTAGCCCTCACCGACCATGGTGCCATGTATGGAGCCATCGAATTCTATCAGACTGCCAAAAGGCAAGGCATAAAGCCCATCATCGGCATCGAGATGTATATAGCCCCCCGGAGCATGAAGCAGAGAGACCCCAAGAAGGACAGAAGTCCCCACCACATCATCCTTCTAGCCAAGGATGAGGCTGGTTATCACAACCTGCTTCAAATCGCCACTGCCGGAGAGCTCGAAGGATTCTACTACAAACCCCGGGTGGACAAAAGATTCCTGGCTCAACATGCTGAGGGACTGATTGCCCTCTCTGGTTGTGGCTCAGGGGAGATTCCCCGGCTGATCTTGAAGGGTCAATTGGACAAAGCTCGCGAAATTGCAGCCTGGCATCGTGATATCTTTGGGGAGGGCAATTTCTACCTGGAAATTCAAAGGCACGAGGGCATCCCCGAATTCAAGCAAATCAACGAAGGGCTCATTGCTATTTCCAAAGAGATGGGCATCCCCCTGGTGGCCACCAATGATGTTCACTACGTGCGGCCTGAGGAGGCCAAGGCCCAGGAGATCCTCCTCTGCATTCAGACCAATACCACCATCAATGATCCCAAGCACATGACCATGGGGGATGAAACCTTCTACCTCAAGAGCAGTGAGGAGATGGCTGCCCTCTTCTCCGACCTGCCGGAGGCTCTCGAAAACACCTTTGTAATCGCTGAAAAATGCAACCTAGACTTGAAGACTGAAGGTTATCACCTACCGGTCTTCGATGTTCCCGAGGGCTATGACGCCGAGAGCTACCTGCGTCACTTGTGCCAACAGGGTCTCAAGGATCGCTACGCCATCATCACGCCGGAAATCGAGGCCCGCCTGGAACATGAACTGCGCATCATCCACCAGATGGGCTTCGACACTTATTTCTTGATCGTTTGGGACCTGGTACGCCATGCCAGAGACCAGGGCATCTGGTGGAATGTACGTGGCTCCGCAGCCGGCAGCATTGTGGCCTACACCTTGGGCATTACCAACCTGGATCCGTTGAGACACGGCCTCATCTTCGAGCGCTTCCTAAATCCGGGCCGGGTGACCATGCCCGACATCGATCTGGACTTCCCCGACGATCGCCGCGATGAAATGATCCACTATGCGGTGGAGAAATACGGCCAGGATATGGTGGCCCAGATCATCACCTTCGGCACCATGGGCGCCAGGGCGGCCATCCGCGACGTCGGTCGAGCGTTGGATATTCCCCTGCCCGAGGTGGATGCAGTGGCCAAGATGGTCCCCTTTGGGCCCAAGGTCAAGATCCAAGATGGCCTGGACAAAGTACCAGAGCTCCGAGAGTTATACGAGAGCAAGGACTATATCAGAGAGCTCATTGATACTGCCAAGAGCCTGGAGGGGGTGGCTCGCCATGCCTCCACCCATGCTGCAGGTGTTGTCATTGCCGATGTTCCCCTTATCAACTACACTCCGCTGCACCGCCCCACAGGAGGTGAAGATGGGGCCACCGTGGTAACTCAATATCCGATGGAGGCCTTGGAGAGCATCGGCCTTCTCAAAGTAGACTTCCTGGGCCTTTCTACTCTGACCATCATGCGCAAGGCTGTTGACCTCATCCGGCAGAATCATGGCCTCCAATTGGATCTGAACACCATCCCTACCGACGATCCCATCATCTTCGAACTGCTTTCCAGTGGCGAGGTAACTGGTATATTCCAAGTTGAATCTGCAGGAATGCGCCGGGTTCTCACCGAGATGCGACCCTCGTGCTTTGAGGATATCGTGGCGGTGCTGGCCCTGTATCGCCCCGGCCCCATGCAGTTTATTCCCAACTACATCGCCCGTAAGCATGGCCGAGAGGAAGTGACCTATATCCATCCCACGCTTGAACCCATCCTAAAAGATACCTATGGGATCTGCGTCTATCAAGAGCAGATCATCCGCATCATGACCGATGTGGCCGGCTACTCGGCTGCCGATGCCGATTTGATGCGCAGGGCAGTGGGCAAGAAGAAAGAGAAAGAATTGCTGAAACATCGCGAGTCTTTCATTGAGGGGGCCGTCAAGCATAGCGGCATCGAACCGGAGAAGGCCAGGGAAATCTTTGAAGCCATCGAGTATTTCTCCAACTATGGGTTCAACCGGGCCCACGCTGTTTCCTATGCCGTCATCACCTGCCAGACTGCCTGGCTAAAAGCGAAATATCCCCTAGAATACATGACCGCTCTGCTGAGCGTGGAGCGTAACAACACCGACAAAATGACCGTCCTCCTCGCTGAGTGTCACAGGATGGGAATCGAAATTCTACCGCCAGATGTGAACAAGAGCGGATTGGACTTCACCATAGAAACCACGGCTGGCAATGCTATTCGCTTTGGCCTGGGGGCAGTGAAGAACGTAGGAGAAGGCGCCATTGAAGCCATATTGACAGCGCGGGAACAAGGTGGCCCCTTCAAGAATATCGAGGACTTCTGCCAACGGGTTGATCTGCGCCAGGTGAACCGCCGGGCCCTGGAGTGTCTCATAAAAGTCGGCGCGTTGGATGCCTTTGGCCGGCGCTCCCAATTGCTAGCCATCATTGATCGCATGATGGCTCTGAGCCAGAGCACACACCAGGCCAGAGAAGTGGGCCAATTGAGCATGTTCGACACCTCCTATGGCTTCTCCCAGGCTATGGGTAGCTCTATCACCTTACCCGGCGTGCCTGAGGTGCCCCGCAGGGAGATGCTGGCCTGGGAGAAAGAGTTGGTTGGTTTTTACGTCTCCGAACACCCTTTGCAGCAAGTGGCTGGCTTCTTAGATGGAGTCGTGACCGCTTTCTGCGGCGAGATCAACGAGGAGATGGCTGGCCAGAAAGTAATCATCGCCGGCATGGTCTCCTGGGTACGCCCCTATATGACCAAAAATGGCGACCTGATGGCTTTCGTGAATTTGGAGGACCTAAGAGGCAATGTGGAGGTCATTGTCTTCCCCAAAGTCTATGAGAAGACCCGAGACCTTTGGCAGGAGGAGAAGATCCTGATCGTTAGGGGCAGAGTAGACACAAAGGGCAGAGGTGCCAAGGTAATCTGTGAGTCGGTTCAAGACTATCTGCTGATGAGCCGACCGGTCAATGAGGAGGTATATCAACCTAGCAGACCCTTTGGCGAAGCGGAAGACAAGCCTTTCGACAGGGCCCAAGGTAAGCGCCGGCATCTCCATATCACCATCCCCCGCACCGGAGAGCAGCATCAAGATAGCGAACGTTTGGCAAAAGTGCACAGTCTATTGCAGAGCTATAAGGGGGACGATCGCTTCAGCTTTTACCTCCTTAGCAATGGGAAGCGAGTGCAGTTGGATTTCCCTAATGCTACCACCGGCTATTGCCCTGCTCTGGAGAAGGCACTGATTGCACTGCTGGGGCCAGGGTCGGTAAAGGTAGACTGATAGCAGACCTCACCGCCCTTGGGCGGGGCGAGACACCCCTGCGTTAAGCGATCGGGAAACCCGATTCTGTGCGCAGAAGGGCGCGGGACTAGGGCCTGCTGATAGTTATCTCTGCCCCCTCAAAAAGGGAAGTGCGGTTGTAGTACTAAGCGTGAGATGCAAACGGGCGCACGAAAACTTAAAGACATTTTCCAGAAAAGCAGTGGGAGTGCACAGACGCTTACTTGAAATAGCCCAAGGACCATGCTCGCTAAAAAGCGGAGATAAGGAGCTGGCTAATGAAACGCTCAACTTGGAAGTACTTGTTACCCCTTGCCCTTGTTCTTTGCCTGAGCGCACTGCTGGGCAATGCGGTCTACGCAGGTACTACCGGCAACGAGCGCATGAGCGATAGTCCGTACGGCCCCCCAATGACCGAGTGCCCATCTGGGACCACCACCGTCTACATCGTCTTCGACTACACTTCACAATTTGCTCTCGCTGGATCGCCAGATCCAGCAGTTTGGCAGCGGATTTGGCAATCCGCCGCGAGCGATTGTGATCTACTGAATTTTTTAAGAATAAGGCCGTATCTAAAATGCCCTTTTTTCGTTTTAATAAATGGGAAGGTATTGCTTGTTGACAGTGTCATTTCTGTCGGCCCTAGGAGGGAAGGGAGATAATGCCGACTTTGAAAGTATACCTCCTTGGAGCTCCTGTCATCACTTGCGATGATGTTCTGCTCTCCATTACCTCCCAGAAAGCTCAGGCTCTGCTCTATTACCTGATCTACAACCGCCAGGCGCATTCTAGAGAGAAGCTGGCCACGCTATTTTGGGGAGATACCAGTGAACGCCAGGCCAAGGGCAGTTTACGCAATACCCTTTATGAGCTGCGTCGCTACCTTTCGCAAGAAGCTGGGCTCACTGAGCAATACATTCTAGCCGAAGGCAATATCCTCTGCTTCAACACGGAGTCGGACTACTGGCTGGATACTGAAGAGTTCGAGAGGCTATTGGATGAAGAGGCTGAAGACGAAAACGCCGTAATGGAGAATTATAGCAAGGCAGTGGATTTGTACCGGGGGGATTTCCTCGAAGGCTTTATCATCAAAGATAGTTTTGAATTCGAAGACTGGGCCTTTTTCGAGCGGGAGAGACTGCAAAGAAGGTATCTAGACACCCTTGCAGAGCTAAGCGAGTACTATGGCAGGCAGGGCAAATACGATCGAGCTATCGCCTACGCTAATCAAATCCTCAGTAGGGATGGCCTTCAGGAAAACATTCACCGCCAACTAATGCGCTTCTACTATGCGGCGGGCAATCGCCGCGCTGCCCTGCGCCAGTACGAAATATGCAAGGAACTCGTGGAGCGAGAGCTGGGTGTTCCTCCCCTGGCAGAGACCACCGCTCTCTACGAGCAAATACTTAATCAGAAACCCATAGAGCCTCCAGCCAAGATAAAGGCAGCGCCACGAAGAGAGCCGAAAGCCAAAATCCAGTGGCAGCTACACCCTTTACCCCTTCGCCCTTGGCCCAAGCCCGACTACTTGAAATCCAGCCTCGTTGGTCGAGATAAAGAGTACGCCCAATTAGTTCGCCATCTGGAAGCCGCAAGCCAGGGGCAAGGACGAATGGTTATCATTGACGGCGAGGTTGGCATTGGCAAGACCCGACTGGTGCAGGAGTTGCTCAATCGCGCGGAATCGGATTTCCACCTGCTGATTGGCCAATGCTATGAATCCGAAATCGCCTTGCCCTATCAGCCGTTAGTGGAAGCACTGCGAGGCTTTATGCCAACGCTGGACATCAACAGTCTGCAGATATCCAACATTTGGCTGAGAGAAGTCAGCAAGCTGGTCCCCGAACTGAGCCAGGTCCTGCCGGACCTCCCCAACAATGTCCCCCTGAATGGCGAGACAGAACGCAGCCGTCTTTTCGAAGGTGTTGCCCAGTTTTTAGTAGCTCTCTCCCAGCAACGCCCGCTATTGTTATTTGTTGACGATCTCCATTGGGCAGATCAAGCAACCCTCGCACTTCTTCAATATATTGCTCGTCATGCTGTCAGAGAGAGGATGTTGCTCATAGGTGCCTATCGTACCGAAGATCTCAACGACCTGCTGGCGAGCATGATCCGTGGCCTTCACCAAGATGGTCTCCTCTCGCGAATAACCTTGCGCCGCCTCAGCCTGGAGGAGGTGACCATTTTGATCAGAGAGATGGCGGGCATGGAGAGCGGAGGCGAGAGGTTCAGCCGCAGAATATACCAGGAAACAGAAGGCAATCCCTTCTTTATCTTCGAGGTCATCCGCTCTCTTTTTGAGCAAGGCATTCTATACCGAGATGAGCACGGCTGGAGCACAGACCTCAAGGATTTCGCCACCAATTATACCCAGATCCCGATCCCCCCTAGCATGCGCGAGGTCATTCTGGCTCGCATCAACCGCTTGGACGAGGTCAGTCGTCAGGTATTGGAGACAGCAGCGGTTTTTCAGCAGCAGTTCTATTTTAGCACTGTGAAAAAAGCTTGTGACAAAAATGAGGACGAGATCCTTGATGCTTTCGACAAGTTGCTGAGCGCCCATTTGATCAAAGAGGGGGAAGTGGGCATCAAAGGCAGCAGCTACAGCTTCAATCACGACAAGATACGGGAAGTAGCTTATCAGCAGATGAGCGGAGCCAGGCGCCAGCAAGTGCACCGACGAGTAGGCGAAGCTCTGGAAATTGAGTATCGCGATCGCCTCGACGAAGTAGTTAGCCGATTGGCTCACCATTTCACAGCGGGAGGTGATAGGGAAAAAGCGCTGAAATACACCATCAGGGCTGGGGACAGGGCCAGAGAGCTCTACGCTAACGAGGAAGCCATAGCGTATTATCAGAAAGCGCTGGAGCTTGCGGAGAACGAGGAAGAGCTGGCTACGATATACGAAGGGCTAGGCGACGTTTATGCCTTGGTAGGGAAACACCACCAGGCCATAGAAAGCTACGAAGCGGTGTTGAAGCACGGCGGTGATAAACTGGATAAGAGGTGGATCGCTGAGATTCACCGCAAGATAGGCAGAGTGTATGAACGCAACGGGGGGCGCGATCTCGCTCTGGAGCATTTTGGAATTGGCAGGCGGATCTTGGAATCCGATGGCCCGTCGCTAGAGATGGTCCGGCTGGACAGCGGTGTGGCGTTTCTGAACATTCGACAAGGGCGATATGAGGAAGCCATCAGGCTCTGCCAGCAAAGCCTGGATATGCTGGAGAAGCTGCCGGAGGACACAGACAGCCGGAGGGAGAGAGCGAGAATATATAACAACTTGGGGTCCATCTATCTGAACTGGAATGACTACACCCAGGCCATCGAATACTTTGAGAAGAGCCTCTCCATAAGAAAAGAGAACAGGGATATGCATGGCACCGCCATTCTTTACAACAACCTGGGAGTAGTTTACGAACGCCAAGGCAATTACGATAAGGCTCTTGAATATCACCGTAAGAGCTTCGAAATCGAGAAGGAAATAGGAGATATCTACGGGCTAGCCATATCCTACACTAACCTAGGGCTGATCCTCTGCCGTAAGGGCGATTATCAGCAGGCACTTCACCACCTGGAAGAAGCAGTGAGCATTTGTAGAGACATCGAGTGCGAGTGGCTTTTGCCCGAAGCTTATCGGATCATAGCTGAGGTTCGGCTGGCTCTGGGCGAAGTAGCAGAGGCCCTGAAATCGGGTCAAGCCTCCCTCGACATAGCCTGTAAGACAGGTGACAAGGTTTTCGAGGGAGTGGCACACCGAGTATTAGGAAAAATTAAAGCCCTTGGCTGCCAGCAGTGGGAGGAAGGAGAAAAGCATTTCTCCAAGAGCATTGATATACTCAGATCCCTTGGAAACGAGCACGAGCTTGGCAAGAGTTATTACGAGTGTGGATTGGTGTTGAAAGATAAAGGAGACATAAACCGAGCCCAAGAATACCTCTCCCAAGCCGTCGAGATCTTCGAGAGAACAGGAGCCATTGAGCGACTCGAAGTAGCCAAAGCAGCGTGTCGCCAGCTCTGACGCCCCACATTTGAGCCCCCCTTGGTGTAACTCTCCTCTTAACCCTCAGACCTTCTCCCCGAGCACAGTTTCTCACGGTATTACTCGCCTCTGCGCCCAGGCTCCTAGGTACAGTTTTCCGTAAATTCATTCCACTTTTCTGCTCATGGCGGACCTTAGTCCGCCGCTGGGGAGCAAAAAGACTTTTCAGATAGGCACTTAAAGTATCGAGGAGGAGATGGTGGGTACCCTGTACATAGTCGGAACGCCTATTGGCAACCTGGAAGACATATCGCTGCGGGCGCTGCGCATTCTCAGGGAAGTGGACCTCATCGCCGCCGAGGATACCCGCAAAACCCGCAAGCTGTTGACCCACTTCAAAATCCAAACGCCCCTCATCAGCTACCACCAGCACAGCAAGCCAACCAGGCTGGACGAGCTTCTCAGGATGCTCCAGTACAAGGATGTGGCTCTGGTTTCCGAGGCAGGTATGCCGGGCCTCTCGGACCCTGGCCGCGAGCTCATTCAGGCAGCCATCGCCCAGGGCATCCACGTAGTGCCAGTGCCCGGCCCCTCGGCATTGATCACCGCCCTGGTAATCTCAGGGCTGCCCACCGACAGCTTTCTATACCTGGGCTTCCTGCCCCGCCGCCAGAAGGAGCGCCGACAGCTCCTGGCCTCGGTAGCAGGGGAGAGACACACGCTGGTGGCCTTCGAAGCGCCCCACAGGTTGCTCGCCAGCCTGGCCGACCTGAAAGATATGCTTGGTGACCGTCGCATCGCCCTGGCCCGCGAACTGACCAAGCTGCACGAAGAGGTCTGGCGAGGGAGCATCAGCCAGGCCATGGCCCACTTTGAGGAGAACCCTCCCCGAGGCGAGTTCACCTTGGTCATCGAGGGAGCGAAGGAGGAACAGGTAAGGTGGGATGAGGAGCAGGTGAGAGAGGCGCTGGCCGAGATGTTGGCGGAGGGCGTGGAGAGAAAAGAAGCAGTCAAGATTGTGGCCGAGCTGGCGGGCTGGCCCAAGCGTGAGGTTTACAAGGT
>CAZRSI010000054.1:0-2501 GCA_964602575.1 uncultured Anaerolineae bacterium | reverse complement strand
CCGTATCGCTGAGTTGCCACAACAGTGTCGCGATGCCTGGACAAATGTGCAGGACTTGGAGCTCCCTCCGGGGTATCGCCAGGTCAACAGTATCGTGATCTCGGGCATGGGTGGCTCGGCTATCGGCGGGGACTTGCTCCGCGCTCTGGCTGAGCCCGAGTGCGTCTTGCCTATAGTGACCAACCGAGATTACACCATGCCAGCTTTCGTCAACGCCAAGACACTGGTCATCGCCTCCAGCTATTCCGGCAATACCGAGGAAACTCTGGCAGCCTTCGAGGAAGCCAGCAAAAGGGGTGCTGCCCTCCTGGTCATCACCACAAATGGCAAACTGGCCCAGCGGGCACGAGAATTGGGAACACCTCTATTAACCTTCGACTACAAATCCCAACCACGGGCAGCTTTGGGATATTCCCTCGTCTCCTTGATTGGTATCATGCAAAAACTGGGTTTCATCGGCGACAAGACAGCCGACCTCGAAGAGGCCATTGCTGTGATGAAGACATTGCAACAAGAGATCGGGGAAACTGTCCCTACGGCCGAGAACCCCGCCAAGCAATTGGCCAAGCGACTTTGTGGCCACCTGCCCGTGATCTATGGGGCGGGGTTTCTGGCCGAAGTCGCTCACCGCTGGAAAACCCAGTTCAACGAGAACTCCAAGGGCTGGGGTTTCTTCGAAGCCCTGCCAGAGCTCAACCATAATGCCGTGGTTGGATATCAGTTTCCGGAGGAATTGGCCGAGAAGGTTGTAGTGGTCATGTTGACCTCCTCGCTCGATCATCCACGCCACAAGGTACGTTTCCAGGTGACACAGGAGATCCTCGCCAAGCAAGGAGTGGCCTGCGAGACCGTCGAAGCGCATGGCAAGAGTCCCCTGGCCCAGATGCTCTCGGCCGTTCACTTCGGCGATTATGTCAGCTATTATCTGGCCATGCTTTATGAAGTAGATCCTACGCCTGTAGAAGTCATCCACTACCTCAAAAAGCGGCTGGCCCAGCTTTAAGGGTAATGCCAATTAACCACGCCAAATCTCTTGGCACTTTCTCCATGCGTCCAAAACTGCTACCAAGGGGCGTCTCGCCCCATCCGAAGGCGGTTCGGCCACGAATTGGCAAAATCGCATTCCTTTTACGTCCCTCACACCAGAGGCTTTTGAGTCACTTTTTGCTCATCTACTCACCTACACCACACCAAAGTGAGAATTCTCACGCAGTCTTTGTCATTTTTCATATGGCGTTTCCCACTTCGGGGCGAATCTTGCCGAGTTTGCGATTGCCCTACCTAACATGTCAAGTTGACTAAATCGTAAATCGGATATATGATTGAGTAGCGCCTGTCGTCCGGAGATACACCCATCAGGGAGGAACCGGGAAATTGGTGAGGAAAGAAGCGCTAGAGATAGCTCAGAGAATACTGCTTGCAGTGATGGTTGCGATTGCGTTGGCTATTGCTTATCTGCTCGTGCAGGCGCTTTGGATACCTGAGGATAGGTCTGCCAAGGTCACACCCATGGCTATCTCCCTCACGCCGACAGCAACCCCCACCGTCACCCCCATCCCCCCATCACCGACTCCTACCAAACCACCGAGAAAAGTTGGCATTGTCGCCGGGCACTGGAGCAAGAGCTCCCGCAGATACGATCCCGGAGCCGTTTGTCCGGATGGCCTGACGGAGGTGGAAATCAATCTGGCTATCGCCCGGTTAGTGAAAGAGAAACTGGAAAGCCAGGGTTACACGGTGGATCTCCTGGAGGAATTCGACGAGGCGCTGGAGGGCTATTTGGCTGATGCTCTGGTATCCATTCATGCGGACTCCTGCGACATACCCAGTGCCAGCGGGTTCAAAGTGGCTAGCGTGCTTCACAGTGCCGTGCCTGAGGAAGAGGATCGCTTAGTGAGATGCCTACGGGAGGAATACCAAAAAGCCACAGGGCTTTCGTTTCACGAGCACAGTATAACGTATGATATGCGAGAGTACCATGCTTTCTACGAAATTGCCCCTGGAACCCCTGGGGCGATTATCGAGACCGGGTTCATGGCAGCCGACCGGGACATCCTTTTAAACCAACAGGACAGAGTGGCCCTGGGTATCGCCAACGGAATCATCTGTTTCTTAGAGACCGAGCCCGACTAATCTCTAACCGCCGACTATGGCTCCCCTAACTCTTCCACAGGCACATCTCGATACTTGTCTCCCTCCTCAATGAGCATCACCGGAATATCATCGCGGACGGGGTACTTGCGCTTGCAATCCCGACAGACCAGCCACTGCCCTCTAATGAAGTCTAAAAGGCCAGCGTCTGGGCCGTTTCGCACGCAGGCGGGGCAACGCAGGATGTCCAATAGCTCTTGGCTTACCATAATCATTTTCCTCCTCGAATTCGATGTTGTAAACAAGTATAGCACAAACAAATTGAAATCTCAAATTTTGCGGGCCTGCGCAGACTGGTAGTGTTCCTCAACAATTGAGATAAATATGATACGGCCCACCCTCAGTCCTCG
>CAZRSI010000053.1:0-13478 GCA_964602575.1 uncultured Anaerolineae bacterium | reverse complement strand
CGCTCAGGGCACCGGTCCAGAGTTCCTCAAGCAACTATCCCTGAGGTTGAACAGCTTTCATCAACTCCCCGCTGGCAATGAGCTCCCGCACGGCCTCGATGTAGGGGTACATCACCGCATCGTGCTCCAAGAAAGGCACCCGCTGACGGATCAGATCATAGGCCAGAGCCGTTCCCCGCCCCAACCTGGCCTCTGGCCCCAACACTTGGCGGCGAAAATCTATCCCCTGCGCGGCGGCCAGGAGTTCCAGTGCCAGGATGCGCTCCACGTTGGCAGCAATCTGGCGTGCGTGGCGCGCCGCAGTCGCCCCCATGCTCGCATGATCCTCGACATTGGCCGAAACAGGGATCGTGTCAGCACTGGCGGGGTGGGCCAACACCTTGTTCTCCGAGGCGAGGGAAGCAGCCGTGTACTGGGTCATCATAAAGCCCGAGTTCAAGCCGCCGTGCTTGATGAGGAAGGCAGGCAACTTTTTTTGATTGCTGCATTCATCGAGGAGGCGTGCAATCCGCCGTTCCGACATGTTGCCCAGCTCCGTGAGCGCCAGCGCCAGGTAGTCCATGGCGAGGGCCAGCGGCTCGCCGTGAAAGTTGCCGCCGGAGATCACCTCGGCCTGGCCGGTCTCCTCATCGAAAAAGATGAGAGGGTTATCGGTGGCAGCGTTAAGTTCGATGCTCAGCACCCAGCGAGCGTAGAGGATCGCATCGCGCACCGCGCCGTGCACCTGGGGGATGCAGCGCAGGGTGTAAGCATCCTGCACATTCAGCGGGTCGTCGGGGCGGGTGAAGGTGCTGCCAGCGATGAGCTGCCGCAAAAAGGCGGCACACTCCACCTGGCGCGGGTGAGGTCGGGCGGCATGGATGCGAGCGTCGAAGGCGCGGGGGGTGCCATGCAACGCTTCCAGGCTCAGACAGCCAGCGATGTCGGCCACACAGGCCAGGTTCTCCGCCTGCATTGTCGTCAGCACGCCGACGGCGGCCATAAAGGCTGTGCCATTGGTCAGCGCCAATCCCTCTTTGGCCTCCAGCGTAACCGGCGATAGCCCGGCTCGCGCCAATGCCTCAGCGCCGGACAGCCGCTCGCCCCGGTAGACAGCTTCGCCCAGGCCAATGAGGGGCAGCGCCATGTGGGCCAGTGGAGCCAGGTCACCACTCGCCCCCAGCGAGCCCTGACTTGGCACCACGGGGTGCACGCCCCGATTGAGCATATCCAGCAGCAGCCGCAGGGTCTCCTCCCGGATACCAGAGTGGCCCTTGGCCAGGGTGTTGGCCCGGATGACCATCATCGCCCGCGTTGTCGGCTCGTCCAGCGGTTCGCCGACGGCCACTGCGTGGCTCATGAGGATGTTGCGCTGAAGCTGCTGCACCTGATCCGACGGAATGATGCGGTCCTTGAATGCGCCGAAGCCAGTGGTCACGCCGTAGATAATCTGGCCCTGGGCGATGAAATCCTGCACTGCTCGCTCCGCCCGCCGAACCTTTTCCCAGGCCGAGTCGGACAGCACAACTTCCACCGGCTCCCCATCGGTGGCATAGGCGACGGTCACAACGTCTTCGAGGGTAAGGTGTTCCCCATCGAGGGTGATGATTTTCATGTGGCAACTACCCTCCGGGAAGCATGAAAGGTGATGTAAGGAGTAAATCGTGAGGAAACGCGAAATGTCGCACTTCGCGCTTCACATCTCATTTCAGCATCGGGATCTTGATGCCCTTTTCCTTGGCTACCTGGATGGCCTTCTCGTAACCGGCATCAGCGTGGCGGGCAATGCCGGTGCCGGGGTCGGTAGTAAGCACGCGCTCCAGGCGGCGGGCCGCTTCGGGCGTACCGTCGGCGACGATGACCATGCCGGCGTGCTGGCTGTAGCCGATTCCCACCCCACCACCGTGGTGAAAGCTGACCCATGTCGCCCCATTGACAGCGTTGATGAGGGCATTGAGGATAGGCCAATCGGAGATAGCGTCGGAGCCGTCCTTCATGCCCTCGGTTTCGCGGCGAGGTGAGGCCACCGAGCCGGCATCGAGGTGATCGCGCCCGATAACGATGGGCGCTTTGACCTTGCCCGTGGCGACGAGTTCGTTGAATTTGAGGCCTGCTTGGGCCCGCTCGCCATAGCCCAGCCAACAGATGCGGGAGGGCAATCCCTGGAATTTAACTTTCTTTTGCGCCATTCGAATCCAGCGCACCAGATGCTCGTCCTCAGGAAACAGTTCGATAATCGCCTCGTCGGTGACGTAGATGTCGTTCGGGTCACCGGACAGGGCCACCCAGCGGAAGGGGCCCTTGCCTTCGCAGAAGAGGGGCCGGATGTAGAGCGGCACAAAGCCCTGAAAGTCAAAAGCGTTCTTCACCCCTGCATCGTAGGCCCGCTGGCGGATGTTGTTACCGTAGTCGAACACCACACTGCCTTTGGCCTGAAAATCGAGCATGGCCTGCACGTGAGCGGCTATAGATTCCCCTGCCCGCCGCTTGAACTCCTCCGGATCGTGTTCGCGCAGCGCTTTGGCCTCCTCGAAGCTCATGCCGCGGGGAAAGTAGCGCAGCAGGTCGTGGGCACTGGTCTGGTCGGTAACCACATCGGGTACGACGCCACGCTGCACCAACTCCGGCAGCACCTCGGCGGCATTGCCGATGAGGCCCACCGACAATGGCTCTTCTGCCGCCAGCGCCTCCTCCACCCAGGTCATTGCCTCTTCAAGTTCGTCGGTGATGCGGTCTATCTGGGCCAACTGCAAGCGACGCTCGGCACGCCAGCGGTCTATTTCTACGATCAGGCCAACACCCTCGTTCATGGTGATAGCCAGTGGCTGTGCGCCCCCCATCTCGCCCAGCCCGGCGGTGAGCACGAACTTGCCCTTGAGGCTGGGCCATCCCTGAGCGCGGGCGCAGGCCCCCAGCGTCTCATACGTGCCCTGTAAGATGCCCTGTGTGCCGATGTAAATCCAGCTTCCGGCTGTCATCTGGCCGTACATGATCAGGCCCTGGCGCTCCAGCTCGTCAAAATAGTCCTGTGTGGCCCACGCAGGCACCAGATTCGAGTTGGCGATCAGGACGCGCGGCGCATCAACGTGAGTTCTGAAGACCGCCACCGGCTTGCCGCTCTGCACCAACAGCGTCTCGTCAGGCTCCAGATTTCGCAGGCTCTCCAGGATGGCGTCGAAACATTCCCAGTTGCGAGCAGCCTTGCCGCTGCCCCCGTAGACGATGAGATTGTCCGGATCGCCAGCTACTTCTGGGTCCAGGTTATGTTGGATCATGCGGTAGGCAGCTTCAATAAGCCAGTTCTTACAGGTTAGTTTTGTGCCTCTTGGCGGGTGAACCACTCTTTTGCCCATATGAACTTCCTCGTTCTATGTGCTAGTACGGGAATTCTATGCCCATTGTTGCCAGTTCATCTTTCACCTTCTTGTACATGTCCAGGTACCAGGGCATGGGGCGAGCGGTGCGAGGGTCGTAACATTCCTGGAAAGGCTTGCCTTTGGGAGCGTCGGCGATCTTGTCCTCGTACTTGGCCAGCAGCTTGAGGATGATTTGGTTGGCTTGAGCTCGCGTCACACCCTGCCGCGCCGCTGCATGTCCCACCTCACAGGCCAGGCGCGCCTCCAGCGGCGTGGCGTAGTTGCGGTACTTGTTATGAGCCACTGCTGCCTCCCACAGATCCCCGCCGGAAACAGTGCTCGCCAGCCCGTGGGCTGCCGCTTCATACAGCACCATCTCGGTGCCGGGGCCGGCATTGAGAAACCCGTTGGAGGTGGACAGAATACGGCTGTTGCGGCTCCTCGCCTGATGCGTGACGCTCACCAGCCACAGCATCTCCCGCCCGCTGTTGGAGGTGAAGTGCAGATGGAAAGGAAAACTCTGCTGGAAATTGGCTTGATAGATAGTCAAGCCTACCAGGTGGTAGGCCGTCTCCAGGATCGCGGTGCCCTCAGCGCGGCCGGCGTAGCCACCGTAAATGGCCCCGCTCAGGCAGCCGATGAAGCACCCGAACTGCATACAATGGGCAATCTTGTTCAGCAACTCATTGTCTATTTTGAACTCGGTCAGCACGCCGATGAGCCGTGCATCGGTGTGGCGTACGCCCCACTGGTCGTTGCTTACCGCGATCTGCCCTGTGTCCGACTGGGCTGTGCCTACTGCCACCAGGAACAGGCCCGGCCGTCCTGCCAGCTTGGCCGCCTGCCGCAAGCTCATGGCGTGCTCCACCACTCCGGCCATCTCTGTCGGTGTACCGGATTTGACTTTGAGGCCCATGCTCTCCTCCAGGATCGGCGCGCATACACCGTCGGCCAGGGGTTCCTGGATGTAAGCAATAGACATGGGCAGGAATAACTCCTCGTCGCAGGTGATATCGCCGCTGAAGATGCAAAAAGGTGGGCGGGTATCCTCTGGCAGACGATGCTCCCACCAGCGGGCTTCCTTGCCCTCACCGACTAGATAGTGGCCGGGCGCGTGGTACAACGCTTCCTTAAGCTCCGACTCGTCCACCAATATGCGACGGTGGGTGTCCACATTGAGCACACCCACCTCCAGGAAAAACTCCACCGCCGCCTGCCACACGCGGTCGGCCAGGTCGTCATCGGCCGGCACAGGGTTATCGGGGTCATACTTGATGTCGTATTTCTTGATGACCTCCTTCATCTTGGGCATGAAGATTTTGTAAAGGAACTCTTCATCCTCGCAAAAGGGTCCTGTGTTGGCCCGCTCCATAATTTCCCACATCTTATAAGGGGGCATCTTACTTCCTCCTCTCTTCCATCACGCGCTCCAGTATCTCGACTGCCTTTGCTGCGTTCTCGCCCCAGCTATCAGCGCCACACTCGTTTACCCACTCCGGGGTCACCGGTGCACCGCCCAGGATCACATGGTACTTGTCACGGATGCCCTTCTCCCTGAGGATATCTATAATGTCCTTTTGATTAGGCATAGTGGTGGTCATTAGCGCGGAGGCGCCAATGATGTCAGCTTGCACTTCCTCCGCCTTGCGCACAAAATCCAAGGCATTGACGTTAACCCCCAGATCGTGCACCTCGAAACCCTGCACCTGTAGCAAAGTGATCACAACGTCTTTACCGATCTCGTGCATATCACCTTCGACGGTGCCGATCACTACAACGCCTTTCTTTTCCGTTGTTGTGGCCGATTTCTGAAGCTCCGGTTCCAGCTCTTTCATCACCGCCTTCATAGCCTGGGCTGCCATCATCATCTCAGGCAAAAAGATCTCCATACGCGCAAAACGCTCGCCAACCTCGCGCATCCCAGCCGTCAGCGCCTCAATGGCTTGGATGGGAGCAACGCCCTCCTCTATCACCTTCTTTGCGGTGACGACAGCCTCGTCCTCAAATCCATCTACCACGGCTTTGACCAGCGTTTGTAATGTGGTCATTTCTTTGCAACCTCCTTTTTCGATTGGGGTCTCAGCAAAGTCAGTGAGTGGTATCCCGGTGCACTCTTCCGGTAAAAACAGTGTGGAACAACTCACAGGGCCGGTGGGACAGCGATGTAGACCCACACTGTCTTCTCGGTTCCCTCGTTCGCATATCTATGCGGGAGTCGAGCATCAAAGGTGAGGCAGTCTCCCTTATTCAAGACAATGGTTTTGTCCTCAATATAAACGTGCAAAACACCTTCTAGGACCAATATGCACTCCTCACCCCTTTCGTGGGAGAAGAATTCCACGCCGCCCTCGCCGGGTTCCGTCTCTATCCATACAAATTCCATGCTGCCCTGAAGGTCTGGGGTGAGTATCTGGTACGTCATACCGGAACGAGGCAGACGCAGTAGCTTCCGCTCGTGTGGCCTAACAACGGAGATTCGTCCCACGCGCTCACGGCTGTCTGCCGTCGCGGTGCCACTCGGCTCCTGGTCAATAAGATCACTCAACGACACGTGGAGTCCCACCAATATCTTACGTAGCGTGTCATGGGAAGGGAGGGCAACATCATGCTCAATTTTGCTGATCATACTGGGAGACACGCCCGCTCGTTCCGCCAACTCCTTGGCGGTGATACCTCTTTCTACTCTGAGTAACCTGATTTTTTTCCCCAGAGACATGTGCTTAATAGATCTATTCTCGAAGTGGTCTCTCCGTAACAGGTCGCCGATTTACCAGCCCTGTCTGCGCTCAATCGCCCCGCTGGTAGCGGCTTAGCGACGAAATCCGACAACTCACAGCTTTTTCACGCTGCATCATTGTAGCACGTAATTGAATAGTTGTCAAATTATTGAACATCAGTCAATTTCTTGACTAAAATTATTATCTTCCTTCATATCCAGGGCAGCGGTGTTCATGCCGTACAAAAAGGGTGTGCCAGGGCGCACCAACTGGCTGAGCACCAGTCCCACCAGGCACTCGGCGTTGCCCAAGGCCAGCGCTCCGGCCAAGATGATGGGTCCTCCGCCGCCGGTGTTGGGCGAGGGCAAGTAGGTAGCGGGGATACCCTTCGGGCCTGCTCTGAGGAGGGGAAAAGTGGGAGTTGAGAGGCGCCCCTCAACTCCCCAGGGTTCGCTGCGCAAGCCTCAGCCAAAGCGAGCCCGATGCTCTTGCCAGGCTGCATCCACCAGATCTGGATTGAAAAAGAGGTCAACGGCCGTCATAGCCAGGGCCTTGGCCGCGTCCAGCAGGCCAGCATGTCCCTCAGGAGAGACTGAGGCAGCGCGGAACTCCGGCGAGTGACCTGCCACCTCCTCAGGCGCGATAGCGATGTAGGGATGCAACGCGGGGACGACGTGGCTGACGTTGCCCATGTCGGTGGAACCCATGCGCTCATGGGGTTCGGCTGGTTGCAGTTCTCGGCCCAGCAAAGTCAGGTTGGCCTCGAAGAGGTCGGCTAGTACGGGATTGGGAACCATGTTAGCGTAGTATTGGTCGCCCCGCGTTAGCTTGACCTTGGCGCCAGTGGCCAGGGCGCCGGCCCGGGCGCAGTCCTCCACTTTGGCCAACACCGCCAGCGCGACATCCTTCTCCGCCGCTCGCACCAGGAACTCGGCTGCAGTGTAATCGGGAATGATGTTGGAGGCAGAGCCGCCGTTGGTGATGATGCCGTGGATGCGCACATCGTCGGTCAATTGCTGGCGGAGGGCACTGATGTTGTTGTAGGTCAGGACACATGCATCGAGGGCGTTGATCCCCTTGTCTGGCGAGGCTGCTGCGTGGGCGGCTTGACCGAAGAATTCCATCTTGAGTTCGTAGCAGGCCAGCGAACTGCGGCGGGTCATGGTGCGCGTGGAAGGATGAACCAGCATAGCCGCGTCCACCCCGTCGAAGACGCCCTTCTCAACCATGATGATCTTGCCCCCACGCCCCTCTTCACCTGGAGTGCCTACGACCTGGATAGTGCCAGGGAGCTCATCGAGTACGGATCGCACTGCGAGGCCCGCTCCTAGCGAGGCCGTGCCGATGATGTTGTGGCCGCAAGCGTGACCCAGTTCCGGCAGGGCATCGTACTCAGCCAGCAGGGCTACCACGGGCCTGTTGCCCTTCGGGCTAGTGTACGAGGCCACAAACGCTGTTTCCAGCCCGGCCACACCGCGTTGTACCCTGAACCCTTCGCGTTCCAGGACGGAGGTCAAGAGGGCCACTGCCTCAAATTCCTGGAAGGACAGCTCTGGGTTGGCGTGAATGGTTTCCGAAATGCGAATCAACTCGTCGCGCCGAGCGTCCACCTCGGCTTCGACACGGGTTTTGAGTTCATCAATGTTGCTCATTTTCTCTCTCCTTTGTTGAACCATTGTCATTGGCCTGGATCACTAGATCCAGGTCGAGCAAGGCCGGGGTTACCGACCATCTGCCAGGAAATCCTGCAAAAACTCAATGACGCGCTGGAGAGCCGCCTCGACGATCTCCCGCCCCAGTTCCTCGCTAGCCTGTGTGGCATCGCCCAGTGCGCCATTGGCTGTGATCTCATCGAAGCGATAGGGATAGGCCAAATCGAATCCCTCTCCCAGATGCCGGTACGGATACCCCTTGAACTCGCCGGGGGTAATGGCTTCCCGCCGCACTGTGTGAGGCGCTAGAACCATGGCCTGCGATATCTCGCCCTCGCAAGCATGGCCTATTGATTCCGACTTGATTCGCTCTTGAAGTACCTCCCTGGCGAGAGAGGTGAGGTGAAACCAGTCCAGGCGATCTTGACACCCAGTTCCTCTCGCAGCTTGACGATGACCACCCCCAATGAAGGGATGTTGCCGCCGTGACCATTCAGAATCAGGAACTTTTCGATACCGTGCTGTTTGAGACTCCACACTACGTCGTAGATCACGGCCATAAGGGTCTCGGTCCGCAAGGTGATAGTGCCAGGGAAGTTCATGTGATGATAGGACACACCCAGGTTAATAGGTGGTGCTAACACAGCCTGTGGATACATCCGGGCTGCCAGCAGCTTGCCAAAGCCGTAGGCGCGGCTGGTATCCATCTCAAGGGTGCCATGGGGCCCGTGCTGTTCAATGGAATGGCCATTTGTCTTGGGCCTTGAGTGGCTCTTCCAGCCCTTGGCTGATCAGCATGTCGCGCACCTCATCCTGGCTTCGACGGCGGCCCAACGGCCCATCGTGACTTGCTGCTCGCAGCAATAGCCTGGCTGCTACCATCGCTGACTCTCGGAGGTCTACCTCGCTCACTTTGTCCAGAGTATCGGCTGCAGTGTGGCCGTAACCACGACCCAGATAGGGATCACGCCCCCGTCGGGTCAGGTTGATGGCCGGAATGCCTTCCATCAGGAAGGGAAAATTGTCCGAAGCGGTGACAATCCGATCGTTCAGGCTAAATTGGTAGTGCATATCGGCAGCGAACCCTTTCAGCAGAGGGCGCAGATCATCGAGTCCATTAAACGTTACCTCAGCCGGATCAGAGCCCACACAGGCATCCAGGTTCATCATGAGGGTCACCGGCTCCAGTTCGTGGCGGTGTTTTTTGACGTATTCTTTAGAACCCAAGACGCCCAGTTCTTCAACCGCGAAAGCGATGAAACGCAGGGTGCGAGGCAACTGACCTCTCAGGGGGCTGAATATGCGCGCCAGCTCGAGCAGTACAGCCACGCCCGAGGCGTTGTCCATTGCGCCTTGGGCGATGTCGTGACCGTCGTAGTGAGCCCCTACGACAATGATCTCCTCCTCGGGCGTGCCGGCGTTGCGGCCTGGCACCTCGCCCACCACATGCCAGGCCTCGGTTGGCTGGGTCTCGTTGCGAACGTACAGTTCCACCACAGCCTCTCCCTGACGGCAGTAGCGGGTCAATACGAAGCCGTCTTCATAGCTCAATCCCACGCCGGGGATTTCGCCAATGCGGCCACTGCGCAGCGAGCCTGTGGGGGCCAACATGCCTGGCAGGTGATTGGCGAACAGGAAGCCAACAGCACCGGCCTCCACCGCCCGGCCATACTTCTCGCGCCGGTGGATGCGCCGACCCTCCGGCGGACTGGCACTGGATGCCAGCACGATCTTGCCAGCGATCTCGGCTCGCCGGGCGGCGAATTCCTCCTTGCTCCCCATGCCCACATCAATTACCTCGCTCCGTAGCCCGCCTTCGGGGGTGCTAGGCGAGTAGACCAGGGATTGGGCTGAAGGCAGCGGCAGCCCGCGGGGGCTGAGGAGCTGTGCCTGGCAGGTACCTCGTCGCCAGCCCACATAGTTGAATGGGTCCAGATGAACATTCTGGAGGCCGTAGGTGGCAAACCTGTCCAGGATGAAATCGCGGGCCTGGCGCTCGCTGGGCGTGCCAGCGAAGCGGCTGCCAAAGTCGCACAAGGCCTCCAGATTGGCATAAAGGTCTGGCGAAGTCCAGACTTCGCCGATGAGGGTTTTGTCCAAAGAGATGAGGTCCATAATGCCACTCCTTGTGCTGAATTAATGTTTTGGTCTGGACGAAGCCGGGTTTTGGCTTGCCGTTGGAGCAGTTCCTAAGCCCGCGCGAGGATGACCGATTCTACCACAGGCTCGGTTGGAAAGAAGGCCGCCGTCCATCGAGCAGAATGAAGGGGGCAACGCGCTTGGTGATGGCACCGATCTTGCGGAGGTCCGAAAGCGCGCGGAACTTGCCCTTCTTGCGTAGCTTGAGGATACGGGAAGCCGAGGTGGGGCCGATGCCGGGCACGCGGAGAAGTTCCTCGCGGGTGGCCCGGTTTATCTCCACGGGGAAGCACTCCGGATGGGCTCGGGCCCACATCAGCTTAGGGTCGGCCTCGCTGGGCAGGTTGCCCGACTCATCGAAGACCAGGTCCTCGAGGGCGAAGCCGTACTTGCGAAGGAGGAAATCGCTCTGATAAAGGCGGTGTTCGCGCAGAGGCGGCGTAGGAGGATGATTTTCCAGGGGGGTATCTACAATCGGTTGGAAAGCACTGAAGTAAATCCTGGCTAGTCCCAGTTCCCGATAGAGTCGGGCGGTGGTGGAGAGGAGCTCGCGATCGGTCTCATCGGCTGCCCCGACGACAAACTGGGTGGTCTGGCTGACCGAATTTTGTTTACCCTCCTCGATGAGACGTTTAGCCCAGCGCAGGGGTTGGAGGAGGTGGGCGTTGAAATCCTTGAGGGGAGCGATGCGGACCAGGCGTTCCGGGCTCGGGGCCTCCAGGTTCACCGAGACCCGGTTGGCGAGCTGCACCGCTCGTTCCACGTGGGCGAAGGTGGCGCCGGGCAGGATCTTGAGGTGGATGTAGCCGGAGAAGCCATAGCGACGGCGCACCAGTTCCACTGTGGCGATCATTCGGTCCATGGTGCGGGCGGCATTGCACACACCGGAGCTGAGGAAAAGACCCTGCACCAGACCCTTGCGGTACATCTGGTCGAAGGCGCGGGCCAGTTCCTCGGGAGCGAAGCTGACACGTCGGAAGTTGCGGCTGGCGCGATTGGCGCAGTAGTGGCAATCGTTCTCGCAGGCGTTAGTAAGCAGTATCTTGAGGAGTTTGACCCGTTTGCCATCGGGCAACACGGCTGGGTAGATCCAGCGGCCCAAGTCGTCGCGCACTCGGCTGGCCTTGGTACCGCAGGCCTCACCACATAAATCATACTGAGCAGACTGGCCCAGCACCTCGATCTTTTGACGAGTATCCATGCTACCCACTCTCCTGTCTAGATTGCCTATATTATACGAACGAATGTTCGAAATGTCAAGAAGGCATAACAACAGAGAGCTTGGGCGGCTCACCCAAGCTCTCCCATTTGTGGCGCGCCCGGGGAGACTCGAACTCCCAGCAAACGGTTTCGTAGACCGCTCCTCTGTCCTGTTGAGGTACGGGCGCCCGAAATAAAAAGGCACCCTCGGCAGGATTCGAACCTGTGACCTCCTCCTCCGCAGGGAGGCGCTCTAATCCACTGAGCTACGAGGGCGCACTTCAGGCGGGGAGAGTGGGATTCGAACCCACGGAAGAGCTTTTTGGCCCTTCAACCGCTTAGCAGGCGGTCCCATTCGTCCTCTCTGGCATCTCCCCAGGTTGGATGTTAGCTATTGGATATTAGCTGTTGGCTGATTGGCGGAGGGAGAGGGATTCGAACCCCCGGTGACCTTAACGGCCACAACGGTTTTCAAGACCGTCGCCATAGTCCACTCGGCCATCCCTCCACATTGAGATAGTCGGTATCCCTATTTGTGTATTAGTATAGCAAAGAGTGGCGAGAATGTCAAGCCCGCCAACTCTCGAGGGTGTATTTCATTACTGGGGGCGAGAGCGAGAGCTAGCCTGGCCCTGTGTCATTGCGAGGCGCGCAGTTTGCGCCGAAGCCTGCCCTGAGCTTTGCCGAAGGGCAATCTCCCGCTTGCTGGCAGGAGATTGCTTCGCGGAGCCTGTCCTGAGGTATCGAAGGGCTCGCAATGATATTTCCAAAAAACTGAAATGCACCCAACTCTCGATTGACAGGGAGTTCAATGAGGATATAATTTTGGTACGATCAAGGCCTGAGAACTCCTTGAGGAGAGGTTTCAATGCAAGTCATCATCATGGCGGCTGGCGAAGGCAAGCGGCTGCGTCCCATCACCGAGTGGGTGCCCAAGCCGCTGCTACCCATCGGTGGCCAGCCTATCATGGAAACCCTGCTCATCAACTTGCGCCGAGCGGGGGTCGAGCAAGCGGTCATCATCTACGGCTACCTGGGGGAGATGCTGCGGCGCTTCCTGGGCGATGGCTCCCGCTACGGCATGGAGCTCACCTTCCGCGAGCAGAGGGAGCGGTTGGGCACTGCCCACGCGGTGATGCAGGCTGTTGATCTCATCGCGGCCTGTGATGACTCAGTCATGGTTGTGGCCGGAGATACCGTCTTTAGCCTCGATCACATCGCTGGCCTGGTGCGATTTCACAGGACATCCGGGGCAGACGTGAGTTTGAGCCTCAAGCGGCTGCCTGTCGATCGGCTGTCGGCCAGCAGCGCGGTGGCCATGGACGCTGCGGGATGCATCACCCGGATCGTGGAGAAGCCGGCGCCCGGTACAGCACCCAGTGACATCGCCTGCGCGCCGCTGCACATCTACCCACCCTCGCTGGCCGACTATCTACCCCGCGTGGGCCTGTCCGTCCGAGGTGAGTACGAACTGACCGATGTGATCGCCATGATGATTGAGGATGGGTTCAAAGTGATGGGCAAGGTTGAGCCAGAAGCCCCAACCCTCACCACTCAGCGGGACCTGCTCAGACTGAACTTTGATTACCTGAAGGTGTGGCTTTAGTTTCACTAACAGGTCTCCCCCCAGTGCATTGCTACCAGCATGATGTCTACGATGTCAATGTCGTAGAGCGAATCATAACACCTATAGATAAACTCCCTTACCCTTGGTCCAATGCAAGGTGGGGAAGAGAACGGAAGGGAGAGAGAGGAATCTATTCATCTGTGCACCTCCGAGCTAGTCACAGGCCACAAATGCCAGCCTCAGGGCAGGCAAGAGCATGGCCTTGTCGTCAACGGATGGCAAACGGATAAGCGGATAGGAGCCATCGCCAGCTCATCCGTTTATCCGTTATCCATCCGTTTTGTCCTTCTGTACAATCAAAACGCCACCCTCAGGGCACGCAAGAGCGCGGCCCCGGCTGGCGTCGGGTTCGGGGATGTTGTTGGCTGCGTTGTTGGACCATGGTCAAGGGCGGGCTCTCGTGCCCTCAACAACTACAACTATTTGATGCAGTCCATCGCTAATCTTCGACTAGTTCGCGAAAGGGCGAGGGGCCAGGAAGAGGGCGGAAAAGAGGGCCTCTTCATCAGTGCATCCCCCTATTCTTCCAGCGGGATGGGATACTCCTTTGCTCGGAGGTTGATCTTCTTGGCAGTTCGCCTGGTGCTTCCGTAGAACTCCTCACGGGTCAGGCCTGACTGGCCTATCATGTATTTGATCAGCTTGACTGTAAACTGGCTGTAATGTCGATCAACCACGACTGATCGACGCTTGCCTCTAACCATGCCCTCGTAATGTTCGTGGCTACCAGTGGTGCGAGTGTAAGTAAAACCGCGCTCTTTCAGGATGTGGATGACCTCTCCAGGGGTTAAGGGTGGATATTTCTTAG
>CAZRSI010000052.1:0-13720 GCA_964602575.1 uncultured Anaerolineae bacterium | reverse complement strand
AGCTTGTTTGGAAATTGCTTGTCAATGCAGGAGTTTGTCCTAGAATTCCGCTTAGATACCATCTGATACAAGAACGGCTGAAAGCAGAGGCTATCACACGGGGGCAAATGAAAGCCATAGAGGAGTTTGCGGCTCAAGTCGCTGAGGGGATTGACCTCTTGGACTTTGAGGGCAAGCGGAAAGTCTTGCAGATGCTAGAGGTGCGAGGGCTCGTACATCGGGAGGAGGATGGGAAGGTCTGGATTGAGCTGGAAGGTTTATTCCCACTTACCACGGTTTGTGTTCATATAGGGCGTTTTAGCGAGCAATCAAAAACTCTAGCGAGGTAAAGCAAATGTCCAAAGTGGTGAAGAAACCATTTGTCGCATTGTGCCCTGTGCCGGTCGTGCTGGTGACTTGCGGCCATGGCGAGCAGGCCAACATCATCACCATTGCCTGGACCGGGATCCTGTGTTCCAGCCCGCCCCAGGTGGGAATCGGTGTGCGACCTAGCCGCCATTCCCACGGGCTGATTCGGGAGACGGGCGAGTTCGTAATCAACATTCCCACTGAGGAGTTGCTCGACGAGGTGGAGTACTGCGGCTTCACCTCCGGCCGGGAGGTGGACAAGTTTGCAGCCCGAGGACTGACTCCAGCCCCTGGCTCGGCGGTTCAGACGCCCATCATCGCCGAGTGCCCCATCAACCTGGAGTGCCGGCTGACCCACACTCTGCCGCTAGGCAGCCATGACCTGTTTATCGGCGAGGTGGTGGCGGTGCAGCTCAGCCAAGAGGTACTTGACGAGCAGGGACGGATAGACAACAGCAAGCTGAGGCCCGTTCTCTTCACCGGCGATGAGTATTGGGGGCTAGGCAGTTTTTTGGGCCGTTATGGCTCAGGGCGAGAGTGAAACCAATTAAGGTACAACGCACTTTGAAAGTGCGTTGCACCTTTGAAAAGTGTGGAAAGACGAATGTCTGGTCTGCCAGTGTGGTTCTTGATGCCCGACCCGCAGCCTAAGCGCCTGCGGGTCGCTGAGCAATTGGCCCGCTCCCGTCGGGTTACTCCGCCTTTGGATGAGGAGACCCTGCGCCAGCGCTTACGTGCCATCCGCGAGGATACGGCCGAACACCTGGACGACTTGCTGGGCCAACTGAAGAGCACCTTGCGAGAGCAGTACGGCATCATACCACTGGAGACGAGCACAGCTAAGGAAGCGGCCGAAAGCTGGAGCGGGTGGAGGCGCGGAATGGCGAAAGCGTGCTGGTAACAGTGCAGCACCCCCACGTGATCCGAGAGCGCTGCATCGGCTGTGGCATCTGCGAGTACAAGTGCCCGGTTGACGGGGAGGCGGCCATTCGCATCTACGCACATCCAGATGGGTCATCTTTCCTCCCCACCACATCCGAAGGGGTGAAGAGCAAGAGGTGCGGGTCAACCTCGACGCGAGCCTGTAGCTCCTTGCTGAAACCGCTGCGACTATAGAGTGCATACCACAGCTCCCAGCCTCGCTCGTCGCCCAGCCAGTGCCACCCTCTGGCCTGTAGATCATCCAGGTCGGCGAGGCCCATTTTCTCCCGTCGCCAACGAGCCTCACCGAGAAGCACACTGCGCCGGCCACTATGCACTGCCACCAGCTCGATCTGCGCGTGGCGCGACCACCACGACCCCACCGCCTCCGGCCAGAAAGGGATCACCCCTTGGGCGGCCAGTTCGTGGATGTGGCGGCGGGCCAATTCCTCCCAGATGGGTCCAACGAAGCGATCCCAGCCGGGGCGCAGTGTCTCCTGCATCAGCCGCTCGGCCTCGCCGAACTCGATCTGGCTGGTGTAGGGGAGGATCCAGCGTCCCCAAAAGCGGAGATAGGGATCGACTAGGTGCCACGTCCCCCAGCGTCGCCTACCCCGCCGAGGGCCGACGGGCTGCCGGCGCTCGACCAACCCTAGCCCCCGCAGTGTGTCCAGATAACGGGTGGCGGTGGCCCGGTCGGCGAAGCCCGACGCCCGGGCGATTTCACTTACCTGGTGGTGTCCCTGGGCGATGGCCCGCAGCAGGGCGGCGTACAGCCGGGGCTCGCGTAGCTCCTCCCGCAGCAGCAGGTCTGGCTCGTTATACAGGAAACTATCGCGGTTGAACACCGCCCGCCGCAGGTTCGTCTATAGATCGTAGCGGTCGGAGAACTGGAGCAGGTAGCCCGGCGTTCCTCCCACCACGGCGTAGACCCCCACCATTGTCTCAGCGGAGTAGCCGGGCAAGAAGGCAGCCGCATCCCGCACACCCAGGGGATGCAGCAGGAGCTGGCCTGTCCGCCGCTCATAAAGGGGTGCGCGTTGGCCCAGGATGTCCCGTTCCATGATGGAGAGATACGAGCCGCTGAGCACCAGCATCAAGCGGGTGTGCTGTAAGCTCTCATCCCAGATGTGTTGCAGCACGGAGGCTAGTCGGCGGCTGGAACCGGCTAGGTAGGGCCATTCGTCTATGATGACCAATAGCCGCTCGTTGGCTGCCAGAGCTCCCATGGTCTGAAAGAGTGCCTCCCAGGAACCGTAGGTGAAATCGGGAGGCGGGGGGAGTTCAGGGTGCTCCCTGGGTCTGGGTTATCGTCCTCTGTGGCACGATAGTCGCCGATGCCCCGTTTCCCAATCTAGTCTGATTGTTGTATAATAAATCTCATAGAAGTAAGGCCTGAGGATGTGGTACGAGTCCACGGCGCCATGAGGAAGGGAAGAATGGACAGGCCGCTGAAGATATTGGTGGTTTCCGCCGAGGCGGTGCCCTTCGCCAAGGTGGGAGGGCTGGCCGACGTGGCCGGCTCGCTTCCCAAGGCCCTACGCCAGTTGGGCCACGATGTCAGGCTGGCGTTGCCCAAATACAGCCAAGTCAACGAAGCTGAACTTGGGTTGTCCGAGATTTTGGAACTACTGTCCGTGCCCGCTGGCTCCGGCCACGAACCAGCCTCTGTTTTCGAGAGCGCTGCAGGAAACGTACCGGCTTATCTGATAGGCAACGACAAATACTTTGACCGCGAGGAGGTCTACGGCTACGATGACGACGGGGAACGCTTTGTCTTCTTCTGCCGGGCCGTGCTGGAGATGCTCAAGAAGCTGGGGTGGCAGCCGGACGTCATCCACTGCAACGACTGGCACACTGGAATCATCCCCAACTGGCTGAAAACCATCCACAAGGACGATCCCTTTTTCGCTAACACCGCTACTGTCTTCACCATCCACAACCTGGCCTACCAGGGCATCTTCGGCCCCGAGCTTCTGGAATTCGCCGGCCTGGCCAATTACGGCCTCATTCCCCATCCCACCGACGATGATCTGAGCCGGCTGGTCGTCTTAATGGCCCGGGGCATACTCTTCGCCGACGTCATCAACACCGTGAGCCCGAAATATGCCCAGGAGATCCTCACCCCTGAATACGGAGAGAGGCTGCATCCCATCCTGGCCCGGCGCTGCGACCGCCTCTTCGGCATCCTCAACGGCCTGGACTACGAGCTCTGGAACCCAGCTACCGACCAAGACATCGCCCTCAACTACAATGCCGATTCGCTGGAGCGACGGAGGGCAAACAAGCTGGCCCTGCAGCAAGAGGCGGGATTGCCCCTGGGCTCCGGAGTCTTCCTCGTGGGGATGATCTCTCGCCTGGCCGCCCAGAAAGGGTTCGATATCCTGACCGAGGCCATGGACCAACTGATGGAGTTGGACCTGCAATTCATCCTCCTTGGCACGGGTGAAGAGCGTTATCACAAGATCTTTGCCAATGTAGCCGGCAAGTACCAGGGTCAGGCTGCCATCTTCCTCAAGTTCGACGGCGCCCTGGCGAGGCGTATCTACGCAGGCAGCGACGCCTTTCTCATGCCCTCGCGCTTCGAGCCCTGCGGCCTGGGGCAGATGATCGCCATGCGCTACGGCAGCGTGCCTATCGTGCGCAGCGTCGGCGGACTGGCCGACACGGTAAAGGACTACAACCCCAACACCGGCCAGGGCAATGGCTTCACTTTCTCCGACTACAGCGAGGAAGCTATCCTGGCTGCCGTGGAGAGGGCGTTGAAAACCTATCAGCACAAGGACATCTGGCAAATCTTGATGGAACGGGGGATGAGAGCCGATTTCTCGTGGCGCGCCTCGGCCCAGAAGTATGTGGAGCTGTATCATAGGGCTCTCGAGTTCAAACAAGGAGAATCATGAAGCTGAAGCGCTCTGCTGGTTTGCTTCTGCATCCAACGTCGTTGCCGGGACGCTTTGGCATAGGTGAGATCAATGAGGCCGCCTACCACTGGGTGGACATCCTCGTGGCGGCCGGGCAGACGGTCTGGCAGATGCTGCCGCTGGGTCCCACAGGCTACGGTGATTCACCCTACCAGACATTCTCGGCCTTCGCTGGCAATCCGCTGCTGATTGACCTGACCCGGCTGGCCAACGAGGGTTATGTTCCCCATCAGGCACTGGAGGAAGCTCCCATATTTCCGGAAGAGCGGGTTGACTATGGGGCGGTGATCGCCTGGAAGAAGCCGCTCTTGCTGGGAGCGTACCAACGTTTTGTGGCCAGCGCCGATCCTGCTGAGATGGCTACCTTCAATGCCTTCTGCGCCGAACACGACGCTACCTGGCTGCACGATTACGCTCTTTTCATGGCCCTGAAAGAGCACTTCGGCGGAAAAGCATGGGACACTTGGCCACAAGAGCTCAGGCGGCGGGAACCGGCTGCCCTGGCTGCGTGGAGCGAGCGGCTCTCATCCACCATCATGGCGCATAAGTTCCTGCAATATCAATTTTTCAAGCAGTGGGGTGAGTTGAAGCGCTATGCCAACGAACGGGGCATCCAGATTCTGGGCGACATTCCCATCTATGTCGCTTACGACAGCGCCGATGTCTGGGCGCGCCAGGAGTTGTTTCACCTGGACGAAGACGGGCATCTAACGGTGGTGGCGGGCGTGCCGCCCGATTACTTCAGCTCCACAGGTCAGCTATGGGGCAACCCTCTCTATCGTTGGGATGTGATGGCCACCCAGAGTTACCAATGGTGGATCGAGCGAGTGCGCATGATGCTGCGTCAGGTGGACATCGTGCGCCTGGACCACTTCCGAGGTTTTGAAGCATACTGGGAGGTGCCCGCAGGCGAAGAGACGGCGGTGAACGGGCGCTGGGTGGAAGGGCCGGGAGCGGAGCTGTTCGAGGCCCTCTTCAACGCACTGGGGGAGGTGCCGATCATCGCCGAAGACCTGGGTGTCATCACGCCCGAGGTGGAAGCGCTGCGCGACCGGTTCGGTTTTCCAGGGATGAAGGTGCTGCAATTCGCCTTCGATGGCGATGCTGCCAACCCGTATCTCCCCCACAACTACGAACGCAACTGCGTGGTCTACACTGGCACCCACGATAACGACACCACTCGCGGCTGGTTTGAGTCCACGTCCGAGCGCGAGCGAGCTTTTTGCTTGTCGTACCTGGGTTACACCCCGGATGACATCGCCTGGGCGCTGATGCGGTTAGCAGCCTCATCTGTGGCCGCGCTGGCGGTGTTCCCGGTGCAGGATGTGCTCGGCCTGGGCAGCGAGGCCCGCATGAACATGCCTAGCCGGGCGACGGGAAACTGGGCCTGGCGTTTGCGTGAGAACCAGCTCACCGCCGACCACGTGGATCGACTGGCCGAGTTGGCGGAAACCTACGGCCGGATGGGCAAGGGTTAAAGTAGAGGAGGCGCCATGTTTGCTTTTGGACGTGAAGTCTGTGGCCATTTACCCATCGCCGAACAGCGCGAATGGCTGGTGACCAACGGCATCGGCGGATATGCGTCGGGCACCGTCGCGGGCCTGCTTACCCGCCGCTACCACGGTCTGCTCATCGCTGCCCTCAATCCGCCATTGGGCCGAACTTTGTTGCTAACCAAACTGGATGAGACAGCCGTTTACAATGGAGGCACCTATCCACTATTCACCGATCGCTGGGCTGTCCCCATCGCGGATATCCGCAGCGAGGAGCGTAGAGAGTGGGTAGGGGTGAAACCCATCGGTTTCCATTATCTGGAGCGCTTCCACCTAGAAGGTACAACGCCGGTTTGGACCTTCGCCTGTGCCGATGCGCTGCTGGAGAAGCGAGTCTGGATGCAACCTGGCGCCAACACCACCTACGTTTGTCACCACCTGCGCCGAGCCACTGCCCCTTTGGAGCTGAGCATCAAAGCCATCGTCAATTACAGGGACCATCACAGTAACACCTACGCTGGTGATTGGCGGATGCGGGTTGAACGTGTACCTCACGGTCTGCGGGTGACGGCCTTCGAGGGGGCGGTGCCGCTTTACCTGCTGAGCGACTCCGCCGAAGCGACGCCCCAACACGAATGGTATCAGAGCTACTTTCTGAGCGCCGAGAGAGATCGGGGATTGGATGCCCTGGATGACAATCTCTATGCGGGGCTTTTCCGAGCTACACTACATCCTGGTCAGTCGCTCACCATCGTTGCCAGCACTGAGGTGGTGTCGAATCTGGATGGCGCATCGGCCTACGCCGAACGGCAAGCCTACGAACGACAGTTGCTTGTAGAGGCAGGTCTTGCACCTGCCCAGGCCGGTGCACCCGCAAGGGAGGCCTCTACGGCCATCGAACATCTGATTCTGGCCGCTGACCAATTCATCGTGCGCCGTCCATTGCCTGATGATCCGGACGGATGCACAATCATCGCGGGCTACCCCTGGTTTGGCGATTGGGGCCGCGACACGATGATCAGCCTGCCGGGGCTGACCCTCATCACGGGGCGCCACGATGTGGCCGCGCGCATTCTGCGCACCTATGCTCGCTTTATTGACCAGGGGCTGTTGCCCAACCATTTCCCGGAAGCTGGCGAAGAGCCTGAGTACAATACAGCGGATGCCACCCTCTGGTATTTTGAGGCCATCCGTGCCTACCACAAAGCGACAAATGACCTGACCCTACTGGGCGATCTCTTTCCGGTGCTGCAAGAGATTATAAAGTGGCATCAACGGGGCACGCGCTACAACATTCGCGTGGACCCAGCCGACGGCCTGCTCTACGCGGGAGAGCCGGGCGTGCAGCTCACCTGGATGGATGCCAAGACGGATGATTGGGTGGTGACGCCACGCATCGGTAAGCCGGTGGAGATCAATGCCCTGTGGTATAACGCCCTGTGCATCATGGCCGATTTCGCACGCCATCTGCGAGAGCCAACCGAATGCTATGACACCCTGGCAGAGCGGACACGGGCCGGATTTGCTCGCTTCTGGAACGAAACAACTGGCTATTGCTACGACGTGATCGATGGCCCCGGGGGTGACGACCCAGCCCTGCGTCCCAACCAATTGCTCGCCATCTCCCTTCCCCACAGTCCGTTGACGGAGGAGCAACAGCGGGCTGTGGTAGACGCCTGCGCCCGACACCTGCTCACCTCCCATGGGATGCGCTCTCTAGCGCCGGACGATCCAGCGTATGTTGGTCGCTACGGCGGCGACCAACATCAACGTGACAGGGCTTATCATCAGGGCACGGTCTGGAGCTGGCTCATCGGTCCCTTCGTCACTGCTTATCTACGCGTCTACAGAGATCCGGAGGTGGCGCGCTCTTTCCTGCGGCCGCTCATGCACCATCTGGCTGACCACGGCGTGGGCAGCATCGGCGAGATATTCGACGGCGACCCGCCCTTCACGCCACGTGGCTGCATCGCCCAGGCCTGGAGCGTGGCGGAGGTGCTAAGAGCCTGGCAGGAGACAACAAGTTGAGGAGCACAATCTTGATCAAAGCGAAGAAAGATGTCTTGGAACTCAAGAAACAGGCTGCCGAGTGTGCAGTGGAATTCGTTAAGTCGGGTATGGTGGTAGGCCTGGGACACGGTACCACTGCCATCTTCGCTGTGCGTCGCATTGCACAGTTGTTGCAGGAAGGCTGCCTTCAGGACATCCTTGCCGTGCCTTGTTCACACCAGGTCGAGAAGGATGCACGGCGGCTGGGCATTCCGCTGACCACCCTGGATGAATATCCCACTATAGACCTGACCATTGACGGCGCTGATGAGGTAGATCCCCATCTCAACGTGATCAAAGGCGGAGGTGGAGCGCTGTTGTGGGAGAAAATTGTCGCCCAGGCCAGCCATCGCGAGATCATTGTGGTGGACGAGAGCAAGCTCTCGCCCGTATTGGGCACCCACTGGCCGGTGCCCGTGGAGGTGATCCCCTTCGGCTGGCGCTCTCAGGCTCTCTATCTGGAATCGCTGGGGGCGCGTGTGGAGGTTCGCCACCACAGCGACGGCACTTTGTTCAAAACCGATCAGGGCAATCTTATCCTGGATTGCCACTTTGGCCCGATATCGGACCCCGCCCGGCTGGCGGCCCGGTTGAACGAACGTGCTGGCATCGTGGAGCACGGCCTGTTCGTGGGGTTGGCGACAGATATAATTGTGGGGTGTGTTGGGGGGGTTAGGCACCTAAAACGTGAAACGTCAAACGTCAAAACTGCACGCTTTACGTTTGACGTTTTACGCTTGACGCACTCCACTTAGACTCCAACTTCCTTAAGGAGAGCGCAATGGTTATCATTGAAGCCTCGATCTTGTCGGCCGATTTCGCACGCCTGGGCGAGCAGGCCCGAGAGGCCGAGGCAGCGGGGGTTGACGCTATTCAGATAGATGTGATGGATGGACGCTTCGTCCCCAATATCACCTTCGGGCCTGGTGTGGTGCGGGCATTACGCCAGCTGGTGAGCGTGCCGTTGGATGTGCATCTAATGATCGTCGAGCCGGAGAAACACCTGGAAGCGTTTGCTGAGGCCGGCGCAGACCGCCTGATCGTCCATCAGGAAACCTGCCCACATCTCCACCGCGTGCTGCAGGGCATCCGTGAGTTGAAAATGGAAGCGGGTGTGGCCATTAACCCCGGCACGCCGTTGAGCGTTCTGGAGGAAGTATTGGACCTGACCAATCTGATCCAGGTGATGACAGTTAACCCTGGCTGGGGCGGGCAGCCCTTCCTCCACAGCCAACTGGACAAAATCCGCCGTCTGAAGCAAATGCTGGCTCAGCGTGGGCTGGAGGTACCCATCGGAGTGGATGGTGGCATCAGCCCGGCCACAGCGCCGCTGGTGGTTAGGGCTGGAGCAACGATGCTGGTGGCTGGATCGAGCATTTACAACGACAAGGCGTCGGTGGCGGAGAACGTGGCTGCGCTAAGAGCGAGCGTGGAGGAAGCAATAAGTCAGCGACTGATGAGGCATGTGTGAGGGTCAATTCAACAAGTGCTGCTCCACCTCCTGCGGTGATAAGCCTGTGACGCGGACCATTTTGCGGCGGGAGGTAGCTCCAGCCACGATTTCCACCTGACTCTTGCGCACCCCCAGCCGCTGAGCCAGGAAGGCAATGAGAGCCTCGTTGGCTTTCCCCCCAACGGGTGGGGCAGTGATGCGAACTTTAAGGGCATCGCCGTGAACCCTGACGATTTCGTTTTTGCCTGCCCGGGGAATGACCCGCACGGCAAAAGTTATGCCGCCCTCGACCTCGGTAATCTTGAGCTCACTCATTCTCCATCCGTCTCCATCTGTTTCAGAGGCCGCGTATGATCGCCACCAGAATCTGCTGGATGATCTGCAGCAGGATCAGGGCGATGAGGGGGCTGATATCCACCATACCGATAGGAGGGATGGCCCGGCGTAAAGGTCCCAGGATGGGCTCGGTAATACGGTACAGGAAATCCATGATGGGATGATAGGGGCTGACTCTAAACCAGGATAGCAACGCCCTGGCCAAGATGGCCAGGCTGAGCAGGGTGAAGAAAACATCAACAAGATAGACCAATAGGTCCATTTTGACCTCCTGTATAGATGCGTCTTGCTACCACGGCCGGGCAGTCAAACGTGAAACGTCAAACGTCAAGCGCGAGTTCCCTTCACGCATCACGTGTTCACGTTTCACGCCTCATGCCGAAGATGGCGCGGCCGATACGCACTATGGTAGCTCCCTCCTCGATGGCTATCTCAAAATCGTCCGTCATGCCCATGGAGAGATGCCGCCAGTGCTCTCCTGGGAATCTCTCAGCCAACGCATCACGCAGCCGCCGCAGACGCCGAAAGTAGGGCCGCGCTTCCTCAGGGCTGGCCACAATGGGGGCTATGGTCATCAGGCCCTGCACTTTCACGTTGGATAGCTCCAGTATCTCCTCCACGATGGTGAAGAAGTGCTCTCGTTGCTCCTTGTCCTCCTCCCATCGGTCCAGAGCAAAGCCGTATTTGCTCTCCTCGCCGGAGACATTGGCTTCCAACAGAATGGGCATGACCTTGCCCTGGCGCTCACAGAGCCTGTCCAGCCGCTGGGCCAGCTTCAGGGTATCCACCGAATGGATGATATCGAACAATTGGATAGCATCCCTGGCCTTGCGGCTCTGTAGGTGGCCTACCATGTGCCAGGTGAGGGGTGAGAGACCCCGCTCTTCAAGCCATTGGCTGACGACGGGAACTTTCTCCGCAGCCTCGTGTACCCGGTTTTCGCCGATGTGACGCACCCCCAGCTCATAGGCGGTTTGGATGCAATCCACAGGGAACGTCTTGGTAACTGCTACCAGAGTTATCTCCGCCGGATCCCGCCCGGCTCGACTCGCTGCCTCGGCTATCCTCTGTTGCACTTTCCGCAGATTGGCTTTGATATCAATCATAGTTTAATCTCGCCTCCCCAGTACTACTGCGAAACATCCTGTGTGGCCATTCTCTGCCCGGTAGGAGAAGAATTCATCAACCCGGCAGGCAGTACAGAGTCGCGCCTCCTCTATCTTCTCGACACCCAATTTGGCCAGCTGGCGCCGATTGGCCTCCCGAAGGTCGAAGTGCAGGGAGCCGTCTCCCTGGGTATGGAGTAGCTCCCGCCAGCAGTTGAAACTTGCCTTTGCCGCTTCTATCACCTCGGTCCCAACCTGATAGCAGCAGGGGCCAATGCTTGGACCAAGGCCAGCTATGATGTCCTCAGGTCGGCTACCATAGACTTCCATCATGCTCAGAATCGTTTTCTCCGCGATCCCAGCCATGGTGCCCCTCCAGCCAGCGTGGGCCAGGCCCAGAGCCTTATGGACGGGATCATAGAGTAAAACGGGCAAGCAATCGGCGAAGCGAAGCAAAAGGGCCACACCAGGACTATCGGTAATCAAGGCATCGGTAGCAGGGAGCACTCGGCCGCGGTCCTCAGGACCCACCACGGTCACCTGGCTCCCATGAACTTGTTGGGCGGTAGCAACATCCTCTCGAGAGATACCCAAGGCCTGACAGATAAGCTCATGGTTGGTCTCCACCGCTTCACGGTTGTCACCCGCAGAGTAGCTCACATTCAGGGAATCGTAGGGGGAGCGGCTCACCCCACCCAACCGCGTGAACACGCCATGGAAGAGCTCGTTAAATGCGGTCAGATTCTCAAAACAGTAGTAGACCAGGCCATTGAGCTCATGCCGTAACACGGCTTGTTCCCCCTTTTCCTCTAGCTTTTATACTTTGCGTTCGAGCTTTGGACTCCAGAGCCCTCTTCATCTCCCGCTCCAGGTAATCGTGCCTCACACCGCTGTCCACCACGTTCCAGGGCAGGGGTTCGTCCACTGAACGCTTTCCCAGGTATTCGGCAGCATCAAGTTCACATTCCCGCAGAGCTCGCTGCCAGGCCGCCAAAGACCTCCTCTTTACCCTGACTAAAGCTTGACCTACCCGCCTATCACCACGAGACAACACACCCTGCACCGCTGCCCAGGCAGGGCTCTCCGCTCTGACTGCAATGCCCTTAGGCCGTAGAGCCTGCTCGACGCGGTTCATCCTTTCTTTCAGCACCTTGACTGGAGCCATAGCCACCCACTGGAATGGCGTGTGGGCCTTGGGCACGAAAGGGGTGATATTCACTGTGATGCGACGGGGAAACCGCTCCTGTACTGCCAGCACCAGGTCAATGAGAGCCTGGACATCTTCATCGGTCTCAGTGGGCAAGCCCAGCATGAAGTAGAGCTTGAGTTGCGAGAAGTTGTAACGAGCAGCTAGCTCGGTTGCTCGCATCAGGTCGTCTGCGGACACTCTCTTGTTGATCAGAGTTCGCAGACGTTGGGATCCGGCTTCCGGAGCGATGGTCAACGTCTGCGCTTCGCTCTCCGCCAAAGCACGAATCAAAGTCTCTGGCAACGGGTCCACACGCAGCGAGGAGACAGAGAGCCTGGCCCCCATCTCCCGCAGCCGCGTGGCCAGTTCCTCAATGTGGGAGTAGTCCGAAACGGCAGCACTAACCAGGCCGATACGGTCGCGATATCGCAGCCCCTCCTGAGCCTGCTCCAGCAGTGCGCCCACACTCCGTTCGCGCACCGGGCGATAAGTGTACCCAGCCAGGCAGAAGCGGCAGCCCCGCGCACAGCCGCGACTGATCTCTATCAAGTACATATTGCCGAACTCGGTGTCGGGGGTGAGGACAACGGAGGTAGTGGGGTGATTGTCGAGGTCGGATGCCCATTGGCGTTCTATTGGATATTGGGTATTGGGTATTGGGTATTGGGTAGGGACGTAGAGGCCGGGTAGATGGGCCAGGGCCGAGAGAAGCTCGTCTCGGCTTTCGCTTATGCCAGCTTGCAGGGTGTCAACCAGAGGGGGAACGATGACTTCTGCCTCGCCGATGGCAAGGGCATCGAAGACTGGAGCCAAGGGTTGGGGGTTGGCAGTTACAGCGGGACCACCGGCCAGAAGCAAGGGATGGTTCTCGCCTCGGTCCTCAGCCAACGGAGGGATATTGGCTTGATGCAGCATCTCTATCACATTGAAATAATCCACCTCAAAGGAGATGGAGAAGGCCAAAACAGCGAAATCCCTGACATCGCGTTGGGATTCCAGCGAAAATAGTGGCCTGCTTGCCAGACTGTAGAAGACCCGTTCGCAGACCACGTCGGCTCGCTGGTTGAACAGGCGATACACCGTTTGTAGGCCCAGGTTCGACATGCCCACGTAGTAGGTGTTGGGATAAGCCAGGGCGATAGGCAGCTTGCCTCCCCAGTCCTTGTAGATGGTGCCTTGCTCCCGCTCCAGTATCCGCTTGGCCTCGGCTATGGACTCCCACTTCAAGCTCTACCTCCCCACTCGGGGCCTTAGCCTGATATTCATTCCTCGCTGGCCTTTATCTCTTCATAAACTCGCTCCACGTTGCCTCTCCATCGCCGCTTGGCCTCTTCCTCATCTGTTGCTGGAAAGAAATCCAACAACTCGGCTACCGAAGAAAAAAGCTGTGCTCTCCTTTGGCCTGTCGAATGCGCTCCTCTTACCCTGGCGCGCATGCGGCGAATGTAGGTGGACAGCTTCTTGGTAACCTCTTTGTCGCACACCTCGCCCTCGCCGGGCACGATGATATCTGCCTTCACCCACGGTCTTCTGATGTAAGTTAGGGCATCCAGCCACTCTTTGGAATCGGCCTCGTACATAATGGGATGTGTGCCGTTAACCACGATATCGCCTGCGAAGAGCACGCCATCAGTGGGGATGTGAACGATAATACTGGCTGGAGTGTGACCTCCAACGTGAATCAGCCTCAGCTCTTTGTCGCCTTTGTGCAGGTTCATCCTCTGGGTGAAAGTGATCCGTGGAAGAGCGACTCTCAGCCCTTTGAATTGAGCGGCTATCTCAGGTTCGTCCCTGAAAGAATCCATGAGGCGCTGGCGGAAAGAATCGCCGTAGGTTTTCATTTTACGCCAGGCCAGCTCATGGGCGATTACGGGAGCCTGAAAAATCCGATTGCCCAGGAC
>CAZRSI010000051.1:0-13754 GCA_964602575.1 uncultured Anaerolineae bacterium | reverse complement strand
ATAACAAAAAACGCCAACGCAGGGACACACTATCCTCTCGCGTTGGCGTAGGCAAATCAAAAAGCGTAATGATATTGAAGCGGGGCCCGGGCTGTGAATAGCCACAATGCTGCTCCCCGGAACGACTACAAGCGCTGCGAGGCCATCCGCACCATCGGCGCTCAAAGCACCAGGCCCCGAAGCTGAAAGCTTACCATACCCGGCTGATTCACCCGCTGTTAGCCCGGCTCACCCGGGCGTTGTAGCTCGTTGTGGCAACGTTGGGCGGGCACCCAAACAGCCAATCAATATTATCGCATAAAATCCGAAAAAGGTCAAGTCGTTAAACACGGCTTAGCCGCGCACATGCCCCGAGCTGAGGCTCAGGGATGAGAGAGCCAAAGCCCGCTGGGAAGCGGGCTACAGGCCATTCTGATGCAGACCAGGGTGCTTTTAGCACCCTTTAGCTGTTAAGCCTGGGGCTTCGAGCAAGGCTCAGCAAGGCTCCAACAGCGCATCGATCTGGGCCAGGATCTGGTCGTGGGTGAAGTGGCTGAGGCTCATGGCACCAGAGGGGCAGGCTGCGGCACAGGCGCCGCAGCCCTTGCACAGCACCTGGTTCACGGTCATGACCCCCCGCCTGGCATCGCGGGTCAGCGCCCCGTAGGCGCACAGGCTCTCGCAAATGCCACACCCGGCACAGAGCTCTTCCTCGACCACGCCGGCCATGGATTCGACCTTCACCCGTCCCCGCGACAGAGGGATCATAGCCGAGGAGGCGGCGGCTTTGGCCTGGGCGATGGTGTCAGGAATGTCCTTGGGACCCTGGCAACACCCCGCCAGATAGATGCCATCATTGACGGTGTCCACCGGGCGCAACTTGGGATGGGCCTCGGCGAAGAAACCATCTGGGGAACGAGGCAGCTTCAGGAGTTCGGCGATTACCTGGGCATCGGCGCGGGGAACTATTCCTGTAGCCAGCACCACCAGGTCGGCCTCCACCTCCAGCGGTTCACCCAGCAGGGTGTCCTCGGCCCGCACCACCACCCTGTCGCCCCGCTTGTAAATCTCCGACACACTGCCCCGGCGGTACCTCACCCCCTCGCGCCTCACCCGGTCGTAGAACTCCTCGAAGCCCTTGCCGAAGGCCCGCACGTCCATGTAGAAGACAGTGACGTTGGCGTCAGGAAGCTTCTCCTTGACCAGGTGGGCCTGTTTGGCCGTATACATGCAACACACCCGCGAGCAGTATTCGTTGCCCACCGTCTGATCTCGCGAGCCCACGCACTGGATGAACACCACATCCCTTGGTCGGATAGTCGGATGGTCGGGTGGTTGAGTGGTCGGGTGGTCGGACGGTCGGATGGTCGGGGCTGCTCCGTTACCCAGTTCCTTGGACAGCCGCTCGAATTCGGGGGCGGTGATAACGTTGGGGTATTGGCCGTAACCCAGCTCCGGCTTGAGGTGGGCATCGAAATGATCGTAGCCGGTGGCCACCACAATCGCGCCTACCTCAAACTCCACGAAATCTTCCCTGGACTTTTGCCTGACCTTTACTTGGAAGTTGCCGATATAACCCTCGATACCGACCACCTCCGAAGAGGTCAGAAGCACAATGTTGGGATGTTCCTCCACTGCCTTTATCCTGGGCCTCAGCAGCTCCTGGCAGCTCTCCAGGGTGGGGAAAGTGCAGTTGAGCTGGGCCACGCGTCCGCCGAGAACGGGATCCTTCTCCACCAGGTAAACCTTGAAGCCCGCGTTGGCGATGTCCAGGGCGGCGGTGATGCCGGCTATCCCTCCGCCGATGACCAGGGCCGCTGGGATGATGCTCACCTCTCTCTCTTCCAAGGGTTGCAACAGAGCTGCCTTGGCCACCGCGGCGGCCACTAGTTGCTTTGCCTTCTCGGTGGCCAATTCGCGCTCCTTGTGCACCCATGAGCATTGCTCCCGGATATTGGCCATCTCGAGGCAGTAGGGATTGATCCCCGCCTCCTGAACCACGCCCCGGAAGGTTGGCTCGTGCATCCAGGGAGAGCAGGAAGCCACCACCACATGGGTCAAGTCATGCTCTGCAATGTCGGCCTTGATCAGCTCCTGCCCAGGATCCGAGCACATGTAAGTGTAGTGCCTGGCCACTACCACATTAGGCAGTGTCTGGGCAAAGGCCGCCACCGCCTCCACGTCCACCGTGGCCGCGATATTGATCCCGCAATGGCAGACGTACACCCCAACTCGTGATTCCATTGGTATCTGTTATGCTTTCTCTGAACCTCTCCTAACCCCTCCCCCGAAACGGGGGAGGGAACGGGAGGGAAGGGGAAGGTTAGGGGGGGATGGGAGGGATTAGCCACCTAATTGCTCCGTCAACGCCGGCACCACTTTGAAGAGGTCGTCCACAATGCCGTAGTGGGCTACCTTGAAGATGGGCGCATCGGGGTCTTTGTTGATGGCTACGATGGTGCCCGAAGCCTTCATGCCGGCCACGTGTTGAGAGGCCCCGCTGATACCCACCGCCACGTAGAGCTTGGGCTTCACCGTCTTGCCCGATTGGCCCACCTGGCGTTCGGGTGGAAGCCAGCCGGCATCAATGACCGGGCGGGAGCCAGCCAGCACTCCTCCCAGAGCTTCGGCCAGCTTCTCCACCAGGGGCAAGTTATCCGCTTCTTTGATGCCCCGCCCCACAGCTACCACCACGTCGGCCTGGGTGATGTCCACTTCGCCCACGGCGGCCTCCACATATTCGAGAAACCTCCGGTACTTGATCTCCCCGGTCAACGGCGAATCCACAGTGATGATCTCGCCATTCAGCAGCTCGCCCTCCTCGAAGGGAAAAGCCGCCTGCCGCACGGTGACCATGTAGGTGTCGGCCGGGCGGAAGGTGACACGAGCACTGACCTTGCCCCCGTACATCTCCCGCACCGCGAACAAATTTCCGTCTTCGAACTCCAGGCCCACGCAGTCGGTGGCCAGGGGCAGGTCCAGTTGGGTCGCCAGGCTGGGGGCCAGGTCCATGCCGTAGGCGCTGTGTCCGATCAATACCAGGCTGGGCTTGCGCTCAGTGATAAGATGGGCCAGCACTTGCTGATAGGCTTCGGCATTGAAATGTTCCAGCCGCTCATCTTCCACCAGCAGGACCTGGTTGGCGTATTTGGCCAATTCTGTGGCAAAGCCATCCACGTTGTGGCCCAGGAGCACGGCTGCCAGAGGTGTATTCATGGCCGCAGCCAGCTCCTGCCCCTTGCCCAGCATCTCGAAGGTCACGTCCCTCACTTCGCCTCGCCTGTGCTCTGCCAGAACGAATACCTCGCCCATTAGACCACCCCCTCGTTCTTGAGAATGGTGACCAACTCGCTGGATACCTCCTCCGGAGAGCCCTCCAGGATAGTTGCCTGCGTTGTCACCTCAGGGATGAACAATTTGACCAGGCTGGTCTTGGACCCCATTTCGCCCACCGCGTCCTCCGCCAGTCCGAGATCCTCCAAGTCTAGCACCTCGATTTGCTTCTTCATGGCCTTTCGGATGCCGAAGATGGAGGCGTAGCGGGGTTCGTTGATGCCGGTCTGGATGGTGAACAGGGCTGGCAGCTCGATCTCCAGCACCTCGTGCAGGCCGCCCTCCAGCTCTCGGTGTACCTTCATTTTGCCATCTTCCACCTCGGTGCTGATCACCAGCGCCGCGTGGGGAATGCCCAGCATTTCCGCCAGAGTGACCCCCACCTGAGCAGCCTCATCGTCGTCGGCCATGCAGCCGGTCAGCACCAGGTCGTAGTCCATGTCCTTGATGGCCTCGGCCAGTATGCGAGCGGTGGCATAGCCGTCGGAGCCCTCGAAACGCTCGTCGGTCAGCCGCACGGCCCTGTCGGCCCCCTTGGCCAGGCACATGCGCAGCGTCTCATCGGCCTCTGGCGGACCCACGGTGAGCACCGTCACCGATCCGCCGAACTCCTCTTTGAGCAGCAGGGCCTCCTCGATGGCATAATTATCCGCCTCGTTGATGTCGAATACCAGGCCTTCTTTCTTGATGCCCTTCTCGTCATCGCGGATGCCGATCTCCGCCTCCGTCGTGTCGGGCACGTGCTTCACACAAACGACAATGTCCATTCCCATCCTCCTGACTTAATCACTGATCACCGATCACCGCTCACTGATCACCGATTGCCTGCGCAACCAGCTCTACAATATCCAATACCTGAATCGAATCCTCCGCCCCCGTGGTCTTGACCGCATCCTCCAGGGTCAACATGCAGAAAGGGCAGGCCGTGGCGATGACCTCCGCGCCCAGCTCGAGGGCGTCCTTGACGCGGATCTCCGCCAGTCGCTCTCCGCCAGTGCTGGCCTCCACCCACATCCTCCCCCCGCCGCCTTCGCAGCACAGGCTCCGCTCCCTCGACCGGTCGAAATCCACGAACTGCAAACCAGGGATGCTCTGCAGTATCGCTCGTGGCTCATCGTACACCCCGTTCTGCTTCCCCAGGAAGCACGGGTCTTGATAGGTGACCACCCTGTTCACCTCCCCTGAGAAAGTAAGTTGCCCCCGCTGGATCAAATCAGCCACGAACTGGGTGTAGTGCTGGACCTCAAAATCCAGACCCTCGTACTCATTCTTGAAAGTGTTATAGCAGTGAGGCGAGGTGGTCACCATTCGTTTTACATCATATCGCTTGAAGGTTTCCAGGTTTTCCTCCATCAGAAACTCAAACAGCCCCTCCTCTCCCAGCCTGCGCATTTCACTGCCGCAGCACATCTCCTCGTTCCCCAGGATACCGAAATCAACTCTTGCCTTCTCGAATACCTTGACCATGGCCCGGGCCACTGCCTGAACCCGATCGTCGTAAGACGGGGTGCAGCCCACAAAATAGAGTATCTCCGCATTGGCGCCTTCGGACAGGTTCTTCACGTTCAAACCCTGGGCCCAGTCCGCCCGTTTGGCCTTGCCTCGCCCCCAGGGGTTGCCAAACTTGAAGGTGCTCTCCAGCGCATCTCGGACAGTGGGCTTGATGCGCCCTTCTTCAGTCAACACCCGGCGCATCCCGATCAGGATCAGGGCGGGGTCCAGCCCCTTGGGACAGCGCAGAGTGCAGGTAGTGCAGGTGGTACAGTCCCAGATCTCAGGTATCTGCTTGATGTCCAACTGGTCACGGACCAGAAATTGGTAGATGATGCGTCTGATGTTGAGAGGTGACCTCAATGAAAGGGGACACCCTGCCGTGCATCGCCCGCATTGGATGCATCTCAGCAAATCGTATTGGTGTACGAAGTTTCGTGTTCTCAGCAAGATCGTTTGCCTCCGGCTCGGTTGCGGAGGCCCCGTCGCACGGCGAATTTATCGCCGTGCGACCCCGGCCCTTTACACCAACCCCACCGACCGAAGCAAAGGCCGCGGGTCCACAACGTGTCGCTTGAACCAGTTGTCGGTGCCCGGCAGGTCGAAGGCCAGGCCCAACAGCTCAGTAAAATAGAAGATGGGCATGTGGTGGCCTTTCTGCCGGGTGTCCAGATTGATTTGACACATGCCACAGGCGGAGACAATGCAGTTGGCTCCGGCGTCCTCAGCCGCCTGCACCAGCCTGTTTGAGAGCAGCTCCACCACGTCGCTGCGGTTCAGGCTCAGGCTGGCTCCGCAGCAGTCCACCATGTATGACCAGGAGACCGGCTCGGCCCCCGCCGCCTTCAGCAGACGGTCCATAATCACCGGGTGCTCAGGATCGTCCCAACCCGTCAGCTCAGGAGGGCGAACCAACACGCAGCCGTAATAGCTGACCGGCTTCAGGCCCTTCAGTGGTTTCTTCACCCTGGCGGCGATGTCTTCCAAATCGAGGTCACAACCGATGATCTCCAGCAGATGCCGGGGCCGCGCCTGGCCTGTGTATTTGAAACCCAGCAGTTCTTCCATCTCTGCCCGCCAGGCCTCATCCTCTCGGAATCGCTTGTCGGCAGCCAGGAAGCGCTGGTAGCAAGCCGGGCAGGGGATGGCTATGTCCAGGCTTGCTGCCTGGGCAATGGCCACATTGCGCCCTGGCAGTGCGGTGGCCAGTTCGTGGCTCAGCGCGTGGCCCGAGGATGCCCCGCAGCAGTTCCAGTCCTCTAGCTCGATGAGCTCTATGCCCAGCGCCTTGCACACCGCCTCGGTGGAGAGACCGTATTCGATAGCCGTAGTGCGTGCCGTACAACCGGGATAATATGAGTACTTCAAGGTGTTCTCCTTTCTAGCGGCCTGCTCTTTTGTAGAGCTCTTTCACCTGCCCCAGACCTTTGATCCGTTCTGGCAGAATCGGCATCTTGCGCTTGAGCAGTAGGGCAATTCCCACACCAATGTTGGAGCGAATAAGGGAGAAGATGTTTTTGCTCCTCAATGCGTAATCGGCCAACATGGTGGTCTCGTGCACCCGCCCGAAGAATTTGATGCTGTCCAAGAAGGCACGATGTAGGGCGTAGACCATAGTCTCTGGCGGGGTATACCCAGCCTCCAGAGCCATGTACTTGAGGGTATCCATCACCGGCGCCAGGCGAATCCCATTTGGACAGCGGGTGCCGCAGGCCTCGCAGCTCACGCACAACCAAGGAGATGAGCTCTTGAGCAAGGGCTCCTTCATGCCCAGTTGGATCATCTTCAACACCTGGGCCGGCTGGTAGTCCATGGCATAGGCAACGGGGCAGCCAACCGTGCACTTCTGGCAGTAGTAGCAGCGAAAGATGTTCTCACCGCTCCGCCGTTGCACCTCCAGAGCGAAGCTGGATGTTGGATATTGGGCATTTGACGTTTCACGTTTGACGTTTGACGTTTGAGTTCTCATTCTCTCTCTCCTAAACTGGTCAACTCATCCTCGCGGAACGTCGCCACCGGCGGCTTCTCCTCCAGGCTCCGGCCAGGCACATAGTCAAACAGGGCTTGCACTTTCTGACCCACCGCGCGGAAGATGGTGGCTAATGGCAGGTCGTTGGGGCACGCGCTTTCGCACATCCCGCATCCCACGCAAGACGTGACCATGTGATTGAGCCGCGTCAAATGGAAGATCAAGGTGTCGGTGGGCATGCGGATGGAGCCCTTGCGGTTGGCCCAACGGAAATACTGAGCCGAGGCATGCTCGAAAGTTGCTGTGCGGAAAATGCACTCCTTGCAATAGCAGATGGGGCAGGCCACCATGCAGTTGTGGCAGCGGATGCAGCGCGAGAACTCGGCCAACAGGCTGGGGATATCCGTCACGCGCTGGCGAAACTCATCGAAGCGGCGGTCGCGTTCAGTTATCCGTTCCGCCACCAGCCCCTCCACGGCCTCCTGGCGGGCGGCGGGCACCTCGGCTGGGCTCAGCCCTAACCTCTCGGCCAGTTCATCGCTGGTGGTGATGAGTATCTCTCTGGCCGTGTCTATCCCAATCAGGCCCAGGGCCAAATCAACGCCCTGTGGGATGGGATACTCACACATCTGGCAGGTTACCCGGAATTGATAGCCCTCGTGCGGGACAAGATGACCCTCTTTGGCTTGTGCCAGCAATTCTGTGGACAAATCCCCGTTGCTACTGGCCGCCAACTCGGCGTAGTCATTCATCTCATAAGTGCCCAGGCAGTCTACCCCTATGAGGAGCACGTTATCCAGGCTGGCCTGCTGGAGTTTGACCAACTCGATAAGGGCCCTTACCTCGCAGGAGCGCAGCACTGCCCCCAGGCGGCCCACTGCTCCTGTCTTCGTCAAGTCCGAGACCAGCTTGGCGGAGTTCACTGGCAACACCGGCGCAATGGGATCAATGGCCTCCAGTTTGGCTGGATCGGCAAACAGGGTCTGAACGACGTTGTCGCCAGACGGTGTACGCCGGGGAACCAGCAAAGTATCAACGATTCCCTTTTCCAGTAACCCCCGCAAGAAAGCGGTCATCGTTTCCAGAACGCTATCCTTTACTTCTAATCTGTAATTATTCATTTCGTGATTCCTACCCCCTTCGGTAACACAGCGTCAAACGTCAAAACGTAAAACGTCAATCATGCATCAACCCACCACGTTTCACGTTTGACGTTTCACGTTTCACGCATCACGGCCCTACGTTCCCCACAGTTCACGCAACGGGTTCGGCCCCTTCTCCTTGAGGGCAGCCACCATCTCCTTGACCGTGTCAGCGAAGTATTGGCCCTCGCTGGCGCTGATCCAGCGCAGCCACACCCGATCGGCATCGAAGCCCATTTGCTCCAGGATGTTCTTCAGGATGGCCACCCGCCGCCGGGCCTTGTAGTTACCGCTCTGATAGTGGCAGTCGCCAGGGTGGCACCCGCCGATCAGCACCCCGTCGGCTCCTCCCAGTAGCGCCTTGAGGACGTAGGTCACGTCCAGCGCGCCAGAGCACATCAGGCGGATGATGCGGACGTTGGGCGGGTACTGAATGCGCGAGGTGCCTGCCAGGTCCGCCCCTGCATAGGTACACCAGTTACACAGAAAAGCGATGATACGCGGTTCGAAATCGTCCATGAATTCTCTCCTTCGTTTGAAACTCTTTGATCGCCGAAGGTCTCTGACCGAGGCGAAAAGGGATGAGAAGGGCTCGGTCAGGAGACCTTTGCCCATCAGAGGAGCGCATCCACAGCCATCAGCATCTGCTTGGGCGCGAAAGCCACCTGCGCCGTGGCCTTGTTGGGGCAAACCATGGCACAGACGCCGCAGCCCTTGCAGAGGACCTCGATCACCTTGGCCACGCGCTCGTCGTAGTCCAGATAGCGGGCCTCGTAGGGACAGGCCTCCACGCACAGCCCGCAGAAACTGCACAACCTGGGGTTGACTGTCACCAAGGTGTCCTTGCTCTCCAATTGGGGCAGGCTCAGCAGCGCAGCAGCACGCACGGCTGCGCCCTTTGCCTGGCAGATGGTTTCATCTATGAAGCGCGGCGAATGGGCCAGGCCACACAGGAAAATGCCCTCTTTAAGGAAATCCAGTGGTCGCATCTTGGGGTGCGCCTCCTGGAAGAAGCCGTCCTCATCCAGCGGCACACCCAGCACTTTGCTCAGAGCCTTGTTATCGTTGGGAGCTATCCCCGTGCTGAGGACCAGCAAATCAGCATCAAGGGTGATCTCCTGATGCAGGATGGGCTCGATTAGAGTCACTCGCAGGCCATCGCCCACTGCCTCCACACGGGGCTTGTTGGGCAGTTCATAGCGGATAAATACCACGCCCTTGTCCCGTGCCTCCCTGTAGTACAGCTCGTGAAAGCCGTACGTCCTGACCTCCCGATAGAGAATGTATACCTTGACCTCAGGGTTCAGTTCCTTGAGCTTGAGCGCGTTCTTGATGGCGTGGGAGCAGCAGACGCGACTGCAATAGGGGCGGTTTTCGTCGCGAGAGCCTACGCATTGGATCATCACTACTGATTGCGGAATGCGGAATGCGGAATGCGGATTTTGGATTTCGGCCAATTGTGCTTCCAATTCCTTCTGGGTGAGAACCCTCTCGTGCTGGCCGTAGAGGTACTCGGTGGTGGTGGCGGGCTGGGCGCCGGTGGCGACGATGACCGCGCCGTGCTCTAACACTTTATCATCCCCGTCTGGCAGAGTCAGCGTAGTTAGGAAGTTCCCCTTAGTTCCTCTGAGTTCCTTCACCTCTGTGTTGAGATACACTTTGACCAGCTCGTTGGCTTCCACCTGCTCGATGAGCGAGCGCAGCAATTCCTGGGGCTTCCCGCCCTCTAGGGTGTAGTATGCTGTGCGCAAGTTGCCCCCCAACTCCGCGCTCTTTTCCACCAAATCCACCCCGAAGCCCAAATCCGCCAGCTCGAGGGCCGCGGTCAGGCCGGCCAATCCTCCTCCGATGACCAGCCCCCTTCTGCATACTGCATACTGATTACTGATTACTGAATACTGGAAGCCAGCCCTGATCACGGCCATCTCCACGACAGCCTGGGCCTTGGCCGTGGCCTGCTCCGGCGTATCTCGATGCACCCAGGCCACACCCTCGCGAATGTCGGCCCGTTCCAGTAACTGCGGGTTCAGTCCAACCCGGCGCATGAGGGCAGCGAACTCCGGCTGGTAGAGACGATGTGGGCAGCCTGCAATCACCACCCGATTGAGTTCTTGCTCCTCAATGGCCTCTTTGATGGCGTCCAGATCCATGCCGCAGGCATCCTCCACCACCTGGGCCAGGGCTACACCGTCCAATTTACCAGCGTGTTCGGCCACTGCTCCGACATCCACTACCCTCGAGACCTCGCCCCGGCAAGTGCACACAAACACCCCCACGCGGGGTTCTTCATCGCTGACATCTCGCTCCTCTGCGACTTGCGACTTGCGACCTGCTTCCTGCTCCCCTGCTCCCCTGCTCCCTAGTACCCTTGCCACTTCCCCTACTATCCCCGCTGCCTCGACCACCGTTTCAGGGATGTCCTTGGGCTCCCGGAAGGCGCCGCCCACGAACACGCCGGGACGTGAGGTCTCGTGGGGGGCGAAGCGATCGGTCAGGCAGAAGCCAAACTCGTTCAACTCGACACCCAGCTTGCTGGCCAGCTCCTTGAATCCCTCGGGCGGGGCCAGCCCCACCGCCAGGACCACCATCCCGAAGTCCTCCTCGCGGAGGGTGCCATCTTCATCCACGAAGGCCACCCGCAGGTCGCGGGTCTGGGGCACTTCATGGATGGAGGAGACCATGCAGCGGCGATAGGTGACCCCAGGCAGGGCTTCCACGTGGTTGAAATAGCGCTCGAATCCCTTGCCGAAGGTGCGGATGTCCATGAAGAACACCGTGGCCTCCAGGTCGGGTGCGATTTCCTTGGCCGCTGCCAGTTGCTTGGCCGTGTACATGCAGCACACCGACGAGCAATAGGGGTGGCCAACAGACTCATCCCGTGAGCCGACGCACTGGATGAAGGCCACGCGGCGAGGAGCTTTCCCGTCGGAGGGGCGCACCAGGCGGGCCTGGGTCGAGCCGGCCAGGCTAACCATGCGCTCAAACTCGATGCTGGTCAGCACGTTGTCGTAGCAGCCGTAGCCGAATTCGCCCTTGAGGCGGGCATCGAAGGCCTGGTAGCCAGGGCTCAGGATGACCGCCCCCACCTCGATTTCGGAGTGCCGCTCAGCCATGCTCAGATCAATGGCGTCAGCGGGGCAGACCTCCACGCACCTGCCGCACCGGGTGCAGTAGTCCATGTCTATCACGTAAGCGTCAGGCACGGCGCGGATGGGCGGACGATAGATGGCTTTCACCTGGTGCAGATAGCCTTCATAATCATCAGGCCGCTCCACAGGACAGACCTCGGCGCACAAGCCGCAGTTGTTGCACTTCTCGATATCAACGTAGCGAGGCCGGTGCCTGATCATCACCTTGAAATCGCCCGGCTCGCCCTCCAGCGATTCCACCTCAGCGTAAGGCAGGATTTCGATGTTGGGGTGCATCTCGCACGCCAGGGTGGGGCAATAGGAGGGCTGATCAGGCAGCATGATGCAGATGCCGCACGAGTCGGTGGGGAAGGTGCGGTCCAGCAGGTGCATCGAGCCGCCGATCCCCGGCGCGCTGTCCAGCAGGTAGACCTTATACCCCATCTGGGCTAGTAGTTGGGCCGAGCCCATGCCACTGATGCCCGCGCCGACGATTAGAACAGAGCCAGCTTTGGTTGAAGCGCCTGAGTTAGTTACCATCTAGGACTCCTGATGCTGGATTGGATATTAGGGATTGGATACTGGATACTGATCACTGTCTGCTGGATTGTCGCAATATCACAATGGCCGAGGCGGCCGCGGCCTTGGCCTGGGCGACGGTGTCGGGGATGTCCTTGGGCCCCTGGCAGCAGCCTGCCAGATAGATGCCGTCTCTGAGGGTATCCACTGGCCGCATCTTGGGATGAGCCTCGGCGAAGAAACCATCTGGGGAGCGCTCCAGCTTTAAGAGCTCCGCCAAGTCTTCTGCATCTGCTCGAGGCACGACGCCGGTGGCCAACACCACCAGGTCGGCCTCTACCTCCAACGGCTCGCCCAGCAGGGTGTCCTCAGCCCGCACCACCACCCTGTCGCCCCGCTTGTAGATCTCCGACACGCTGCCCCGACGGTACCTCACCCCCTCGCGCCTCACTCGGTCGTAGAACTCCTCGAAGCCCTTGCCGAAGGCCCGCACGTCCATGTAGAACACCGTCACATTGGCCTTGGGTATCCTCTCCTTGACTAGATGGGCCTGTTTGGCTGTATACATGCAACACACCCGCGAGCAGTATTCGTTGCCCACCGTCTGATCCCGCGAACCAACACATTGAATAAACACCACTTCCTTGGGCTCTTTGCCGTTGAGGGTGATCTTACCTCTAGTGGGACCTGAGGCCGAGGACAGCCTCTCGAATTCGAGGGCTGTGATGACGTTGGGGTACTGGCCGTAGCCCAGCTCAGGCTTGAGGTGGGGATCGAAGAGGTCGAAGCCGGTAGCCACGATGACGGCTCCTATGTGCAGATCCAGCAGCTCTTCTTTCATCTCGAAATCAATGGCCCCTCGTTCGCAAGCCTGTTGGCACTTTCGGCCGCATTTGCCTCTGGTCAGGTAAAGGCAAGCATCTGCGTCAATAACAGCTTTGAGGGGTACAGCCTGGGGAAATTGAATGTAGATCGCGCTGCGCATGGCCACGCCCGCATCGAACTCAGAGGGGATCTTCTTCCAGACACAGGCCTCGGCGCACAGTCCGCAGCCGGTGCACAGCTCTTCGTGGACGTAGCGGGGTTTCTTCTTAACTTTGGCTCGAAAGTCTCCCACCTGCCCTTGGAGATCAACCACTTCGCTGTAGGTGAGAAGCTCGATGTTGGGATGACGGCCCACGTCCACCATTTTGGGAGTCAAGATGCACGATGAGCAATCGAGAGTGGGGAAGGTCTTGTCCAGTTGGGCCATCCGTCCGCCGATGCTGGGCTCCCTTTCCACCAGATACACCTTGAAGCCGGCATCGGCGATATCTAACGCGGCCTGAATGCCTGCGATCCCACCTCCTATCACCAGGGCCGCGGGGGTAGCATTGTTTCGCTCTACTTTGGCCGTGACCTCTTTGTCGGTCTTCAAGCTCATCTCCTCTTATATGTGCCAATACCAGGCGATAATTATACTACTATCTGGCTTGATAGGCAAATGCGAGTTTGACAGAAGGGGGAGGATATGATACAATCATGACCATGAGGTGCAGTGGCGTCGCTTCATGTGATTTCTGTCATAGACAGGGAGCTGCTCCATTTATTTATCATAATGAAATTGTTGTTTTGGTGCTAGAAATGGAGGTGATGGAGGCAAGAAAGGGGGTGATGGAGGCAAGGATTGAAGTATAGGAGGTGATTATCATGACAGAGTTAAGCGAGCGCATCCAGAAAGCCGATTGGAAGAAGGAAAAGCACGTGCCTGTGATCGAGTGCCCCGACCGGGTGAAGGCGGACGAGGTGTTCGAGGTGAAAGTTGGCATCGGGAAGGAGATCGCCCACCCCAACACCACCGAGCACCACATCAGTTGGATCTCTCTCTACTTCCACCCAGAAGGGGAGAAGTTCACTTACGATGTGGGCCACTTCGAGTTCAATGCCCACGGCGAGTCCACTGCTGGCCCAAATCAGGGCCCCGTCTATACCCATCACCAGGTGACTGCGTCGCTGAAAGTCAGCAAGCCTGGCACGCTGCATGCCCTGGCCTATTGCAACATCCACGGGCTGTGGGAGAGCAGCAAAGAGATCGGGTTGCTCTAGTGCCTATTCGAAAAATCTGCTCAGGGCGGACCCTAGTCTGCCGCTGGACTCTAAGTACACTGATGCATAGATTCGTTCCGAGTTTCCCGTTCGCCACGCCGCCCGGAG
>CAZRSI010000050.1:11082-13890 GCA_964602575.1 uncultured Anaerolineae bacterium | reverse complement strand
GAGGTGGATTTGGAGATAGAGGACCCCGCTGTGCCTGTGTTGGACGGCAAGCGGTTCAAGTCGTTCCTGCGAGACCTGAGCAAGCAGCGGCCTATCCCCGCCAGCCAGCGAAAGCAATTGGCCGAAGTCTTGGCCGAAGAGGTACCTGAGGACTAGTCTCGGCAGGGAGGATCTCTTGCTTTTGCCAGGAGGTTGGCTGGCAGCGCTCTTCGGACTGTGGTTGGCAGCCTATGGGGTAGCCCATTGGCTTCGTGGGCGGGGGCGGCTGGCAAGTGATTACCACTGCGGTATATTGGCTCTGGGTATCATAGCCCTGGCCACCCTCGGTTTCTTCTGGCAGTTGTTTTTCACCGACGATACCTGGATGCCCGCTGGCGGCGGGGACCTGGTCTCTTTTCTCTACCCCCTCTACCATTTCGCGGCCCGCAATCTCAGGCAAGGGGTGATCCCACTGTGGAACCCCTACCTCTACGGCGGTGCTCCCTTCGCCGCCGACAACCAGTCGGGCCTCTTCTACCCCATCAACCTTCTCTTCTTCCTCGCATTCCCCGAGATTACCTATCCCGCTATGGAACTGCTATCCGTGTTCCACTACTTCCTGGCCGGGGCTTTCATGTACATCTGCCTTCGCTCCCTGCCATTGCGAGGAGTGCAGCGACAAAGCAATCTCAATCCGCAAGTTGAAGATTGCGTCGGCACAAAAACCGTACCTACTGAGAGCCCGCCCAAGAGGTCTTGTTGCTCCCGCTGGACCTTAGTCCAGCGGCGGACTAAGGTCCGCCTTGAGCGGTTTTTTGGAGAGCCTCTAAGAGCCAGCCCAGAGGTTCAGGCTACGCGACGGCATCTTCCTGCAGATGGCACGATGCACCGCAGAAAACTCGCAAGGACAGGCGTGAGCCGCCTCGCTGCCCTGGCCGGCGCCATCGCCTTCATGTTCTCCGACCTGTTCATCACCCACTTCGGCAACCTGAACATGATTGCCGTGGCTACCTGGCTTCCCCTCATCTTCCTGTTTTACCACCGAGCCCTGGCCGAGGACCGGCCCAGCCTGGCTGTCGTCGCGGGAGTCTTCCTGGGCATAGCCACTCTGGCTGGCCACATTCAGATAACGTTATTCATTATACTTGCCTTGACACTGTATACCCTCTGGCCAAGGGCAAGCTTTCCCTCCTCCCTCCCAGGGAGGGGCAGGGGGAGGGTGAGACCCCTCCTCCGTTCCCTCATTCACTCGGTGACTCGTTACTTGTGGCCTTGTGGCCTTGTTGCTTTCTGCTTTGCCGCCTTGACCCTCATCCCCGGCTACGAGATGACCAGCCACACCGTGCGCGCTGAGATGAACTACCGGGAAGCCAGCCGCTATTCACTGCCACCGGTGGGGTTGGTGGGGTTATTCATCCCCGGCTTCTTCGGGCGCGGGCCGGCGGATTTTTGGGGGCCTTGGGATCGGGTGGAGGTGGGTTACATCGGCGTTTTGCCCCTCATCCTGGCCGCGCTGGCTGCAGTGCTCAGGCGAGACAGGCTGACCTGCTTCCTCCTGGGCCTGACTATCCTCTCGCTTCTTTTAGCCTTCGGTGGCTTTACGATCCTCCACGGCTGGCTCTACCTGCTGCCTGGCTTTGACAAAGTGCGCGCCCCGGCCCGTTTCATCTATCTTTTCAACTTTTCCGTGGCTATCCTGGCTGCACTAGGTTTGGATGCCCTCCTGCGGCCGCTAGACCGTGGAGGACGAGCTGTGCTGCGCCGCTTGCTGAAGGCAGCCCCTTGGGTTTGGTTAGGCATAGCGCTCATCAGCCTGCCCCTGGGTTACCACGCCATCCTGACCGCTCAGGGTAAGGACGCGACGATCTACAAGAGGACAGTGAGCGCCGTCAATGGCCTGGTCATTTTCCTGCTGCTCCTGGCGGCCTGTCTGGCGTTTCTCTACCTGCGCCGCTATCGCTGGGGACAACAGATAATGGGGCCAGTAGCTGTGGCGCTCATCGCCCTGGACTTGTTCAGCATGGGGGCCAACACCGACCTGGAGCACAATGACCCCACAGTGGGCTTTCAGCATCCTGAGGTCATCGAATTCCTCAAGTCCGACCCCAGTTACTACCGCATAGACACGGGAACGGGCGTGTGGGATGTCTGGCAACCCGACGCCAGCTTGCTGTACGGCATTTTCGATGTGTCCGGCATCTGGAATCCGCTGCAGTTGGCCGACTACCGGCGCTACTGGGACGCGGTGGGGCTTACGGGCCTCCGCTCCTCGCGGCTGTACGATTTCGTGAATGCCAAGTACGTCATCGGCCACAAGGACGTGCCCCTGGACTGGGATAAATTCGTGCCTGTCTTCGACCGCGACCCTCAGGTCAACGTCTACCTGAACACCAGGGCATTGCCGCGCGCCATCCTGGTCCATCAAGCTATCACAGTGCCCGATCAGGAGAGCGCGTTCGTCTGTATTCAGGACCCCGGCTTCGATCCAGCCAGCAGCGTGGTTGTAGAAGGGGGTAAGCCGTTGCAAGGGAACATAGATGCAGGGGACGGGGTAGCGGGAAGCGAATCCTTGGATATAACAGCTTATGGCCCCAATGCCATCCACCTCACGGCCAACACGCTGACAGAAGCTTACCTGGTCCTCAGCGAGGTCTACTACCCTGGCTGGAAAGCTTATGTGGATGGCCGCCCTCAGCCAGTCCTGCGCGCCAACTATGCCTTCCGCGCCATCTACCTGGAGCCGGGCCAGCACGAGATTCGTCTCGTTTTCGAGCCCCTCTCGTGGAAAGTGGGGCTAGGCGTCAGCCTGGCCACGTGGGTTGGTCTGGT
>CAZRSI010000050.1:0-10982 GCA_964602575.1 uncultured Anaerolineae bacterium | reverse complement strand
TTCTTAAAGGAGCAGTTGCGCGACCCTGAATTCGCCGCCGCCTACTATGAACTCGAACCCGAGTTCCAGGTTGCCCGAGAAGTGATTCGCCTGCGTCTAGAGAGAGGTTTAACACAGAAAGAACTAGCTGGCTTGGTAGGCACAAAGCAGTCAGGCATCTCTCGTCTAGAGAACGCTTCCGTAAAGCCATCCTTAGGCTTCCTTCAAAAAGTAGCCAAGGCCCTTGGAGCCAGGATCGAGATTCACCTGTGCCCCATTGAGTCAGCCAAAGAAGGCTAGGCAGACGAGATCATTCCCAAGAAGCAAAGGGCTTCCAGATGAAACTACACAGCGTCACCTATGACCCCACGGAAATCAGCATAGCCGTCGCCAAGCTGCGGAGTTTCCTCGACGGATATTCGGGGCGGCGTCAGGTCTTTCTTCTCATCGGTCCCTTTGGGGCGGGCAAAACTCGTTGTCTAAGACATGGAATGTTTAGAACCTCCCTGCTGGGCTAAAGTTCTCCAAAAAGTCGATTCCGCCCTGGCTGCTATTGACACCAGTTGAAACAACGCAACATTATTGGTCGTAAATAAGTTTCTTCATGACCGGTTGAGGGCTCCCGATCACAAAAACAAAACCGCTAAGACCACCTTCCGGGTGCTGCGGGATTTTGGCCTGGTGACCAAAACCAACCCAGAATACATCATCTGGCGTCGGCCCGAATTGCCTAGCTTCGCTTACATCCTTTACCACTACTATTACTATACCTCGAGATCGGCCGTTGCCCCCTCCGTGAAGGAGATCCAGGAAAACAAGTATCTCAAAGCGAGCTTCTTCTCTCCTCAAGCACTACCTGCTCTCCTCGAGGCGGGAACTGGGAAGTATTGGGAAAGGGAGCAGCGGCCGCCTCTTGATCGTATTTTGTTCCACTATTCAACGCTAAAAGATTTCCTCTGCGAGATTTGACCGCCTTACTTATTCTTCGGCCATGCTCACCAATCCCCCACTGATTTCCTTCTCCACCCCAGCCTTGGTCCACTACCAAACTACCTATCTCACCGAAGCCGTCGGCCAGGGAGTAGCTGGTCGAAAGGTGACAAGCTCCAGGAGATCACATCTTGGCTAGCTGAGCTTCGCACCACAGTTGGGACAGAACTTGGAGCCCTCGGGCACCTCGGCCTTGCAGTTGGGGCAGATTATCTTGCCACCAAGCTTGGTTCCACATTGAGGGCAGAACTTCGAGTTGGCGGGGATCTGAGCCGAGCAGTTGGGGCAGATCATCGTCGCTGCCTGCGCGCCCGGCTGCATGGACTGAGCCATCATCTGAGCCATGGCCGCCCCCATGCCCACGCCAGCTCCCAGACCCACACCTGCTCCCGCCGCGCCGCCAGGAGCTCCGGCCGCCTCGGTCATGGCCCGAGCCGCCTTGAACTGCATGTAGGCCTGCATGTTGCCAATGGCCCCCATGGCCGCCCGTTCGTCAATGGCCTTGGCCGTCTCCTCGGTGGGGCTGATGGAGTTGACGTAGAGAGTCTTGAGGGCTATGCCCAATGCGTTGAAGTCGTCTTGGACCTTGGCCTTTGTGCCAGCGGCTATCTCGTCATAGAGGCTGGGCAAGTCGAAGAGAGATTTCTGCAGTTCGCCCAAGAAGTCGGTTAACTTGGCTATGATGATGCTCCGCAGAAAGCCCTGGATCTGACTTGTCTCGTAGAGCCCTTGAGTACCCACCACCTTGTTAACGAAGAGCTGAGGGGCGTTTATCTGCATGGAATAGGTGCCGAAGGCCCGCAGACGAACCATGCCCAGCTCACTATCACGCAGGGTGATGGCCTCCGGAGTGCCCCATTTCTGATCTAGGAACTCCTGCAAGTTGACAAAGTAGACCTCGGCTTTGAAAGGTGTCTCCCCGCTGAAGGGGAGGCCGATCAGCCGGGTCAACAGCGGTATATTGGCTGTGGAAATGGTGTGTCGGCCAGGACCGAAGGTATCCAGAGCCTTTCCATCGCGGAAGAAGACCGCCGCCTGGCTCTCTCGTACGATGAGCTGCGAGCCCAGGCGAAAATCACCTGAACCATGCTCCGGTATCCTATGAACCATCTCCCGCCCTGTCTCATCGAAGAACTCTATCACATCGAAAACCCGTGCCATTTTTCCCCTCCTTGTTTTCTAGCATCTCAGCGTCCTTGCGATGGTCTCCCAACCGAGCCCCTTTTCGCCTCGGTTGGAGACCTTCGGCGATCAAAGTCCGTCTTGGATGCTATGACACTTGCAATATCACATCCTGTCTTTTATTGAACGTCTCGTTAACGCTATGGATAATGCTCACCAACTCCGCGATGGCCTCAGCCACCCCCTCCCTGGCGGTAATGGCCTCAGAAACCCTGTTGATGGCAGCTTCCACTTTTGGTACCTCATCCAGCAGGGCGTTGTCGAATTCGTAGATGGCGTCCAGTTGCTCTTCTTTGACCTTCACCGCGTCGAAGAATCCGGCGTAGCCATAGCTGGCCGTCTTCAGCCGATCAATGAGAAACTGCAGCTTCATCACCCCCTCCTCCAGCTCATCGAGGAGAAGTACCTGTCTTGAGTCAATCAACTTCTTCTGCAGGTTAGTGATGCTACGTCGTTGTTCCTCGAACTGGCGTGCAAGGTGCTCTCTGAGAAGCTTGTCAGCCTCGCGCCGCATCTCCTTTTCCTTGTAACCCTGGTAGCCGGGCACCTTTGCCACAAGCTGCTCCAGCCCTCCCAGCGCCTCAGTGACTTTCTCTCTAAGATCCATACTCTCTCACCTCCTTGAGTTGATTTGCATGGGCTAAGCCCAGATCATCCACCACCACGATGCCGTCTTTCAAAACCTCCGCCAGAGCCGAATTGCGCTTAGCCAGGAGAGCGTGGAACTCGGTATGCGTGTAGCCCTTTGGTTCCAAAGGCGGTTCGTGACAGGAATAAAGCACTTCCATTCGCTCCAAAGGGTGGTGCGGCAACCCCTCGGAGATGATCAAGATGTCCACATCGCTGCCCAGGTTGAAATCGCCTCGGGCCACGGAGCCATAAACGATAGCCATTAGTTTTCCCAACTTTTCACGCAGCTTTTCAGCGTAGGTTTGGGCCATCTCCATGAATTCTTCGCGTTGCCTGTGCCTTTCCTCAAATGCTTTAAGCATAACGTCTCTTTGCCTCTTGGACAGCCTTAAGCACGGCCTGGGCGCAGACGATAGCATTCTCGGCTGTCTCTCGATCGTAAAACTCAAAGGGACTGCCCACAGGATAGGCATCAGCGTAACGAGGAGGGATGTAGTGTCGATCCAGGGTGCGGGCGCATTGTCGGACCTCCTCGGTTATGGGGAGCTCTTGTTTCTCCATTTCGCCGACGAGCCCCAGGACGGAATGGCCTAAAGCAGGCAAACCCAGGCCACGCAGAAAGGCTTTTGCCGCGTACTTGGCGGCCTGTTGGGCTTTGAAGCAGGCCCAGCCATAGTCGCCCTCGGCGCCATCCCTTTGGGCCGAGGTGAGGGTATGCTCCGCCTGCTTCATCCAGCGAGAGAACTCCTCCTCGTCGAAGAGCAATTCAACTTCCTTCATAGGAATACCTCCGTCCCGCAATAGGGGCATTGCACCACACCTTTGCCCGCCAGTTCCAACTGCCCTCCGCAATTGGGGCATTTGTTGGTCTTAAGTTCTGAGGCCTGCCTGGAGTATAGGATGCCCTCGTCCCAGTTGATGTAGCCCGTGAAGAGCCCTTTGCCTACCAGATCGTAGATCCACTCTTTCACCTGATCGCGGGTGGCGTTGAGCTCCAGCGCTATCTCCGATACCCGCACCTGGCCCTGAGCCAGCACCATGTTGAGCACTTTCTTTTCCTTCTCGATCTCAGCAAAGGCGGCAGCCTCTTGGCGACCCTTGACGAACAGGAATCCCCCTACCCCAAGCAGAGGCAGCACTACGGCAACGAACACCAGCCCAAACCCCAGGATCATAGCTGAGGGCATCCTGCCCGATGCGGCGCCCGATGCGAAGAAGAGCGTTGCTACCAGGGCGATGGCGATGCCGACCACGATCATGATTATGCCTATCGTTTTTCCCGAACTGGTCATGCAAGCCTCCTATCCAGTGTTCAGACCCTTGGGGTTTATGAAATCCCAAGAGCCTAATTAGCCAACGCCTCCTCCACCTCCGCCGCCTCCACCTCCGCCTCCGCCACCTCCACCGCTGAATCCGCCTCCGCCAAATCCGCCTCTACTGCCGGAAGGTGCGCTGGCCAGGGTGCTGGAGGCCGATTCCAGCATGGAGAATAAGCCGTCGCTCATGCTCTCCAGCGAGGTGAACACACCCTGGGTCGCCCCCTCCAGGGAGGGAAGCCCCCCGCCCTCGCCTCCGCCGCTCACCGGAAACGTCTCTCCGGAGCCACGTCCATAGGGGCGGCCAGGGGCATAGATGACGGGCGGGTAGGGGTAGTACCAAGAGGGAGCAGGGGTCCCAACGGCAGCGAATTTCTTGACCCAGCTTTTCTCCAGGCCGAAGGCGATGGCATAGGGCAGGTACTTGTCGAAGAGGTCCGTGGCCTGTTGGAGGTCGGTGTACTTCTCGATCTGGGCCAGATACCGCTTGAAGGCCCTCCAGTTGGCCGCCGCCACCGATCCCTGGCGCGTTTTACGAGGCATGAAGTTGCCAATGATGATCAGCGCAACGGCGGTTACGCACAATCCGATGGGAGGGCAGAAGGCAGTACTGGTGTACTCGCTGAAGACCATGGCAGCACCAACACCCAAGATGATGGACAGGGCTACGCCAATGATGCCCAGGGCCATATAGACCTTGCGCGTTCGCTCAGGGCTTTTGGTGAAGAAGCCCGCCTTTACCACCTCGTCATACAGTTGTTTCTGCAGGGTGGGAATGGCCTCGTAGAACTTCTGTTTCAAGTCGGACAGGCTAACCTCGTAGCCTCTGCGGAACAGCTTGGTGATTAACGTCCTCTCGTACCGTCGCAGGTGCTGCTGGCGGTCCACCAGGCGGAAGGTGAAATCACGGTTCTTGCGGAGGCCCAGGAAAGTCGGCTCCCGGGTCTCTATCTCGGCTATAGTTATCACCCCTCGCTGTGCCAGGTCAACAATGGTGGCCACAATGTCCTTCATGTCGGCCTTCTCGTCCAGGAGCGTGCCTGCCACCCCGGGCGGGAGGTCGTCCGGTGGCTCAGGCAAGTAGTCCGCTACCGTGCCCACGGGCATATCCCGTCCTCGCGTATACCAGAGGACGAAAAGGGCCAGAGGGCCAGCCACCAGGATTAACAGGCCGATGGTTCCCAGGCCCAGGTCCACCAGGGGACGATATTTTTCCTCATACTCGGCTTTTCTATCGTAAGCAGCCTGCCAGGTGGGGGCAGTGCCCTGGACAACGCCGTGGGGGAACTGCACTCGCACCTCCAGTTCGTGATCGGGCAGGGTGCGGCCGGCGGTGAAGATGACCTCGGAGCCGTTGTTTTGGATGTGTACATCCTGGCGCTCACCGCGGCTTCCGTCGTAGACGGCGATCACCAGCTCGTCTGGGTCGAAGGCGGCGGGGAGGTGAACTGTCACCACCGAGGCCAGGACAGGGACGGTGCGGTCGGGGAATACGGCCTTCCAGTAGAGTTGATCGCCCCTCTCGTAGAAGCGGAGCGCACCCTTCACCGTGTACTTGATGGTGTAAGTGTGAGTCGAGTCTCGATAGCCAGGGTAGTACCACTTGATAACGAAATCGCCATCCTCGTTGTAGAAAGTCTCGTAAGTGTAATCGCTGCCGTATCCTCGTTGATACTGGCGGTCTCCCTCCCAGACCTCCACGTCGGTGATGCGTTCGAGCTTGTCGGTGGGAATCTCGCGGTAGCCGTAGTGGAACTCGCCGCTGGTGTAGGTGAACTGCTGGGTCTCTATCACGCGGATGTCGGAGTTCTCCAACACCGTGATATCCACGTCCAGGCGATCCCAGGTGTAGGTCTTGCTCTGCGCCTGGACGATGCCTGCCAGGCTCAGGAACAAAGCGGTGATGATGATTAGGGCCAGAAACCTTTCTTTTTTCATCGCAGACCTCTTTCTCCCACATATGTGAGTTGTCAATATGGTATCATAGAATGTCGCAGATGTCAAAAGATGCAATCTTTACTTTGTGCATTCCTACGTCAATTATACCAGCAACGGCAGGATTTTGCTTGACCCGAACAGACCAGCTTTGTGACTTCAACCTGACTTTCCTGACCCATCTCGGGATTGGCCCATTTAGCCCCACCCTGAATAGGAAAAAGTGGGGTTGAGGGGGTACCCCTCAAACTCCCCAGGCTTTCGCTGCGCAGGCCCCGTCTCGAAGCCGACTTTACAGCCAACCGTCTTCGTAGTAAAATAGATATAGCGAATTTAGAACGGGGATTTGCAGGATTCACGGATTTCCCTCCAGTCCAAGCCACCTGATCCGTTAATCCCGCCGATCCGCTGTTCTTCGAGGAGCTTTCCATGAAATCCATCAGAGACAGATTCGCCAAAGGCAGTTTGAGATTCGCTTTCCTGCTCATGGGTTTCAGCTTCAGCGTGATGCAGACGCTGATGGCCAGGGAATTGCTGGTTAGCTACGCCGGCAACGAGCTGTCCATCGGGCTGGTGCTGGGGAGTTGGCTCATCCTGGAGGCGGTGGGGAGCGGGCTTCTGGGCAGGTTGGCCCGGAAGGTGAGGGCCGGGGCCTCATCCTATGCCACTCTGCAAGTAGCCCTCTCCTTGTTACTCCCCCTCTCGGTCTACGCTGCTTTCACCGTGCGCTATATTGTGGGCATCACACCCGGCGAGGGGATGGGCCTCGTGCCCACTTTCTACTCTGCCTTCCTCGTCCTCCTCCCCTTGGGTCTGGTTGATGGAGCCATGTTCACCTTCGGCTGCCAGGCCTACGCCAGGGAGACCTCCGCCATCGGCCATGTTTACATTCTGGAGGCCATCGGGGGGATCGTCGGGGGAGTGGTCTTCACCTACCTTTTCATCCCTCATCTCCACGCCATCCAGATAATTCTCATAGTGGCCGTCCTGAACCTGGCCTCAGCAACCTCCCTCCTGATCCCTAGTCCCAAGTCCCTGATCACCAGGTATTGGGTGTCTCTGGTGCTTGTCCTTGCTCTGCTGGGGACTAGTCTCTACTTACTCCTCTCCCCTCAGGCCGATGCCATCCACGGCTGGTTCGTGGGGCAGCAGTGGCGGGGATATAACCTGGTCTACTATGGGAACTCCATCTACGGCAACGTGGCCGCCATCCAGCAGGAGGAACAGTACACCTTTTTCGCCAACGGCGTCCCCATCCTCACCTCCCCCGTCCCCGACGTCACCGCAGTGGAGGAGTTGGTGCACCTGCCGATGTTGTTCGTCTCCCATCCCAGGAGGGTGTTGGTGGTGAGCGGGGGAGTAGGCGGGGTGTTGAACGAGATTCTGAAATACCCGGTGGAGAGGGTGGACTACGCGGAACTGGATCCCCTCCTGATCGAGGCCGTACAGAGATTTCCCACCCCCTTGACAACCAGCGAATTAAGCGATCCCAGGGTCAACATCGAACACGTGGATGGCAGGCTGCTGGTCAGAAAACTGGCGGCTGGGGGGAGTGAGAAGTACGACCTGGTTATCGTCAATCTCCCCTATCCCTTGACGCTCCAGCTCAACAGATTCTACACTGTGGAGTTTTTCCGCCTGGTGCGCGAGATCCTGAGCGACGAGGGAGTGATGGTCTTGCCCTTGCCGGGTACGCTCACTTACATGAGCCCTGGGATGCGCAACCTGAACGCTACCATCTACGAGACCCTGAGGCAGGTTTTCCCCCACACCCACGTCATCCCCGGCGATACGAACCTGTGGTTGGCTTCGCCCCAGGCACCCCTGGAGACCGCTCCGCTGGAAACCCTCGTCCAACGCTGGGAGGAGAGGGCCCTACCCACTAGCCTGATGACCAGCTTTCATGTGCGCTTGAAACTGGACCAGCAGTGGCTGGCCTGGTTTTGGGATTCCCTCCGAGAGGAAAAGGAGATTTCGGTGCGGAGACGCCCCTCGGTAGCAAGGATAAACCAGGATCTTCGCCCTTTGGGGCTGCTCTATGGCCTCTTCTATTGGAACGAACTCTTCTCCCCTGGATTCACCGGCTACTTCGAGCTCCTGGAGCGGATGAGTTTGCCTCTTGTTGGCGCTGTCTTGATCGGCCTGACCCTGGTTGTTTTGGCGACCAGGAGGCTGACTCGCAGGGTGGGGGTGGCTTCTGTACCCATTGCCATCGTCACTACCGGCTTCGGGGGGATGGCCTTCGACCTGCTGGTCATCTTCGCCTTTCAGGCCTTCTACGGCTATGTTTATCAGCAGATAGGGTTGCTGATCACCGCCTTCATGGCTGGCCTGAGCCTGGGAGGGTGGGTCATGACCCGCCGGGTAGAGCGAATCGAAAAGGGTAAGTCATTCCTTCTAAGGCTCGAGGGAGCCATCGCTGTCTATTGGCTTCTTTTCCCTGTCGTCCTGGTGGTTTTGTATGCCCAGGCAGGCCGACCCGGGGTCTCCGCCGCCATAGGGCCCATACTCCTCGCCCTGAACGCTCTGGCCGGTTTCCTGGTGGGCATGGAGTTTCCCCTGGCCAGCAAGATGTACCGCAGAGTAAGCCTCAGCGAGACGGCCGGTACTCTCTATGCCTCCGACCTCGTGGGGGCCTTCCTGGGGGCTCTGTTGGTTTCGGCCATGCTTCTCCCCGCCCTGGGCATCCTGGAGACCTGCCTGTTGGTAGCTGTATTGAAACTATGCAGCCTGGCTCTGGTAGCTACCATGCGCGCTCCATGATCCCATCAAAGCTTGGCGTCTCTTCCTTACAAGAGCGACTTCTCCCTTTTTCCAAGTCCACTGAAATCACGCTGAGATGTACATAATTCGCCCTCCACACCTTGGGCAGAGGATACTATTTCGTTGTTCGTGGCCGATAGAAACACAGCATAGTGCTACCGTACTGACGCTGATCCACCAACTCAAGGCTCTCAAGTTCCAGTTCCTGGTATTCTTTGGGATAGATCTGGGCAATGGCCAAGCCATCCTCGGCCAAGAAACCCTTTCCATCCAGGGCCAGCAATGTCTTCGCCCAGAGACCCTTATACTGGGGTGGAGCAATGTAGATGATATCGAATCGCTTCACTGGCTCCCTGGTCAGGAACCTGAACACGTCGTCTTGAATCACCTCCGCCTGCCCGGACAGTCCCGTTATGCGCAGGTTCTCTTTGATGGTCTCGATAGCGCGACGGCTTCTCTCCACAAAGACCGTCCGCCGCGCCCCGCGGCTGAGAGCCTCGATACCCACGCCTCCCGTACCAGCGAAGAGGTCCAGGAACAAGGCGTCTACCACCTCATCGCCCAGGATGTTGAACAGGGATTCCTTGACCCGGTCGGTGATGGGCCTGATGCCCGGCACCGAGCGCAGTTTCCTTCCCTTGGCCTTCCCCGCTATGACTCGCATTGTTCCTCCCGATCTCAGTATAGCACAAAAAGCCCGGCTTGCCAACAGACAAACCGGGCTTTTTCGTGCTCATCAAGTGACTGCCAGGAATTACGCAGATCGCATCCCGAGTAGCCCCAAAGGGGCGTAACGAGGGGTGCAGACGGTGGAATATGTTAAAATCTTACTTCGTGAGAAACTCCTCGATGATCTCCTGGAGCTTCTCAACGGGAACATAGCCTCCCTGATTCCCCTTGAAGATAAAGAACTGTGGTGCAGGAGGAAACTGGTTCCTTTGTCCGATCTCGAAATCTTCCGTCACTTTGTCGGACGTTTCGCCCCCGTCCAGGCAAGCTGCGAATTGATCAACATCCAGGCTCAGCTCAGCCGCATACTTCTTGAGCACCTCTGAAACGTCCTCCGCCTGAGACCATTCCTCCTGTTTCGCAAACAGAAGTTTATACATGGCGCAGAAAGCACCCTGTTGCCCTGCACATTCGGCTGCCTCGGCTGCCTTAAAGCCTGGAGCATCCTTGGAGGCCGGGAAATGCTTAACCATGAGCCGCACCTTGCCGGTTGCCACATACTTCTTCTCGATCTCAGGCCATTCCTTCAGGAAGAAGTCGCGATTTGCCGAGGATTGGAAATCAACGAACTCAGCCAGGATGATCTCCGCCTCCTCAGGGCCGCAGTAAGCATCGCCGCTGTAGGTGTAGCCGGGCCGATCCGGATTGGGATCGAAGGGTGTTACGCCAGGCGGCAGCGGCGTGGGCGTGGGGGGCGGATGTTCGCCCCGCAGTGCCTTCTCGATAACCTCTTGAAATACCTCGAATGGCTGAGCGCCTTCGATAAACCAGTCGTTGATGAAGAAGGAAGGGACTCCGCTTACCCCTAGTGCCTCGCCTTGTTTGAGCTCTGCCTGAACCTGGTCGGCTGTCTCCCCCGACTCCAGGCAGGCGACGAAAGCTTCGGTATCAAGACCCAGTTCGGCGGCATACCCCTTGAACAACTCGGTCAGGTTCTCTTGCCCGCTCCATTCTCGTGCCTTCTCGAAGAGGACCTCGTGCATGGCCCAGAAGGCTTCGGCCCCTTGCTTGCTGGCGCAGAGCGCGGCTTCGGCCGCTTTCGGCGCCTGGGGATGGATGGAGGCCAGCGGGTGTTGAATGAACACGTGTTTGACTTTGCCTGTGACTATATACGCTTCATACAGAAGCGGTCCCGTCTGTAAAGTATGACGGCCACAATATGGTCACTGGAACTCCGAATGTTCCACCAGCGTCACTGGCGCATTGGGATTGCCGCGGTAGGGCGCACCGTCTTCGGTGAAGCCCATGGGCACCTTATCGCCCTCGCCGATGGTGGGTATCAGCACCTTTGTAGTTGCCGCTGGTGCGGGCGTATCGGTTGGTGGCAAAGGCGTAGATGTCGGCTGTAGCGTGGCCGTGGGCTGCGGCGTCGCCTTGGGACCACAAGCGGCCACCAGCGAGGCTGTGACCAGCAGCCCCAGAAAAGCAAAACGTTTTAAACTCATATCACCTCCAAAA
>CAZRSI010000049.1:6186-14093 GCA_964602575.1 uncultured Anaerolineae bacterium | reverse complement strand
GTGGATTTTGCCCCCGCCGATGGGGCATTGCTCGGCATAGGTTCTTATCTCAGCCATGAGGTCGTGGCCGATCTCCGCCTCGATCTGGTGTGCTCGGGCGATGTCCACCTCGTCTTGGTGGCTCCGCAGGTCATCTAGTTCCTCCTGGCTGATCAGCCCAGCCTGGTACTCGGCCTCAGCGAGGGCCACCCAAACCCGTCGCCATAGCCGCCGTTTGTGCTCCTCCGACCATAGCCTCCGCATCTCCTGGCTACCATAGCGCCAGGTGAAGGGGGAAAGGAAGGTGTCGTAGCGATAAACCTCCTGCTCCATCCCTCATCGTACTTTCCGCGTGTAATCGGGTAGCAGAATGGGAGACACAATTGGATTCTCTATCCCTGCCTCCTTTAACTGCTTGTTCCACTCGTCCACGTGGGCTAGAGTCAGCTTGCCTAGCTTCACCTCTTTGGCCCTGAGGGCCGCGGCCCGGCCAGCGCGGCGACCAAAAACGTTTATCTCCAGCAGCGAGTTGCCCATTAGACGATTGCGGCCGTGCACTCCACCGGTGACCGCTCCGGCAGCATACAGATTGGGCACACCCTTGACAGAACCATCGGGGTTGATGGCTATGCCGCCATTCTGATAATGTGCCGTCGGGTAGACCAGCATGGGCTCTTTGGTAATGTCAATGCCGAAGCGTTTGAACTGACGCACCATGGCCGGCAACCTTGCCTCGACGGTGCCAGGCCCGTGGATGATGTCAATCATGGGCGAGTCCAGCCAAACGCCTCGCATTCCCGACGGCGTCTCCACCCCCTTCCCCCGCTCACTGCACTCCCTGATGATGGCCGCAGCCTCGGCGTCGCGGGTCTCCAGGTGATAGACGAACTGCTCGCCCTCAGCGTTGACTACCTGGGCTCCCAGGCCGCGCACCTTGGCCGTCACCAGCTGGCCCACGATCTGCTCAGGGTAGGCGGCACCGGTGGGGTGGAATTGATAGGTGTCTTGATGTAGGAGCTTGGCTCCTACCCGGTAGGCCAGCACCAATCCATCCCCTGTGGCCCCGTAGTGGTTGGTGGTAGCGAAGCCCTGGTAATGCAGGCGGCCGGTGTCGCCGGTGGCGATGATAGTGCACTTGGCTCTCACTACCAGGTGTTCATTCGTTTCCAGGTTCTGCAGGATAGCCCCTGCCACCTGCCCCTTATCGTCCATGAGAAGCTCGATGGCAGGAGAGAACTCTAGCACGGCGATATCCTCAGGATAGCTGCGCACCTCGTCGCGGAGGGTGCGCATGATAGCCGCTCCAGTGTAATCCCGCGCCGCGTGCATCCGCTTGCGGGAGGTGCCGCCACCATGAATGGTGTACATAGTGCCATCGGGCTCCTTGTCAAACATCACACCCAGATCCTCTAGCCACTGGATGACCAGGGGAGCATCCATGACCATCGCTTCCACCAGGTCGGGATCGTTGGCGAAGCGCCCTCCGCCCATGACGTCCAGGTAGTGGATAACCGGCGAGTCATTGGGCTTGTCTGCGGCCTGGATGCCTCCCTGGGCCATCATGGTGTTAGCGTCGCCGAAGCGTAGCTTGGTGGCGAGGATAACCCGCGCCCCGTTCTCCCTGGCCAAAAGCACCGCTGATGCCCCCGCCCCACCCCCGCCGATGACCAGCACGTCGGTGTCGTAATCTATTCTATCCAGATCGAGCTCATTCGAGGCCAGGTGGCTGCGTCCCTCCAAGATGTCCGCCAGCTCTTTCATAGCCTTTTCCCCTTTATTGGGCCCGACCCTTATCTCGCGGAACCCCTCGGCTCGATAATCGGGGTGAAATTTCTTCAACAGACTCTCCTTCTCCTCTGGGGCCAGCCTGGGGAAAGGATGATCCAGACGAGCAGGGCGAGTGGCCTCCACCTTCTTAATTGACTCTCGCATTTTAGGGGTATAACTCATAATATGTCGCCTCCTCAAGGAGTTCCTCCAAGTTCCCCTGAGCTCCTCCAAGCTCCTTCCCAGGAACTTAGGGAAACCCAAGGGAACTCAGGAATCATCAGACCAGGCAAACAAGTTATCTAGCTCGGCTCAATATCCCGCTCGTTGTATCTCCGACGCAGTTCCTCTTCGCTCAAGGACTTTATTTCCTCCATTGCCTCATCGAATTTTCCGGCCTTGATTTCCGCTATACGCTCACTCAGATGCTTGGATTTGGGAGCCAGATACTTGCCGTAGAGACGGCGGCAGAGAATGGCGATGTTGTACTGGACCTCTTCAGCGGGGCAACGAGCTGCACAGAGACCACACATGATGCAATCGAAAGACTTATCAGCAACCGCGGCGATATCGCCGCGCATGGCCTCGGCCATGAAGTCCTTGACATCCAGGCCCTGTGGGCAGGCTTTGGTACATGCGCCGCAGCTCAGACAACGCAGCAATTCGGGATAGATTTTGACCAAAGTTTCAAAAGTCGGTTCAAGTTCGTGTAGCTTGTACGGAGCGCGTTCAGCAGGAAAGAACGGAATCTGCGCTATGTACATCTCAGGTTCCACAACCGTTTGACAAGCCAATGCGACCTTGAGTCTGTAATCGCCTGCTGTGCGATAGACGGTGGCACAAGCTCCGCAGAAGCCCGCTCTGCACCCACAGCCCCTGATCAGCCTGTAACCAGCGTACTCCATGGCTTTCATGATGGTCAGGTTAGAGGGCACCTCGTACCTTTTACCCATAATGTAAATGGGAACCAGTTCTTCAGGCATTACAAAACCTCCAAAAGAACAAGGATTAGCAGGATTCACAGATCAGGTTGCGTGGTTGGCAGGGCTGTAGCATACAACCCATGCACAGCCTACACGTTCATCTTTGAGATAACAACAGAGGGTTGGCAGGATTGGCGAATCAAATGACCTGGACTGGCCAGGAATCTGTTAATCCCGTACACCCGAGTTCTAAAGCCAGCTAGATTACCCGCACGTCCACTATTTCCATACCCAAGGATTCCATAGCCGACACCAGTTCGTCTTGATCCACTTCTGTGACCTTGACTGTGATGAGGCGATTGGTGGGATCCTCTCCCAGGAAAGTGCCCAGGCTGATGATGTTGCCTCCCAGTTCTGCAATGTTGTGGGTGATGGTGGCCAGCATGCCTTTTTCTTCTGGAACAAGCATGGTCAACCGAACGCCCTTCTCCCTGGCCCCAAGAAGCTCCAGGAAGATACGGAAAAGATCCGTCTCGGTGATAATGCCCACCAGCTTGTCATCGCGCATCACTGGCAGGCTGCCGATTTTGTTGTCGGCCATGATGCGGGCCGCCTCCTCCAGCGGGGTGTACTCGGTCACGGTGATCACATCCCTGGCCATCACGTCTTCCACCTTGATCTTGGAGAGCAGGTAGTGCAACTCGTAGATGCTCAACGATGTGGCTGGTGATGGGGAGACATAGAGCAAGTCTTTCTCGGTAACGATGCCCACCAACTTGCCTTTTTTATCCAACACAGGCAAGCGCCGCACTTTCGAGTCTCGCATCAGTTTCAGGGCCTCATCAATGGGAATATCCGGATAAGTAGTGACGGGACGCTTGGTCATTCTTTCACCTACTAACATCTTCCCCCTCCTTATTTTTTGATGCGCGAAACATCAAGTGTCAAATGTGATGGTTACGTTTGACGTTTCGCGTTTGACGTTTTACATCAGCGCATCTACCATAGCCAACACCTGTCCCGCAGTAAAGTTCCGCACCGCCGAAGCCTTGTTGGGACAGGCCACCACGCACGCACCACACCCCTGACAGAGAGCCATGTTGACTATGGCCACCTCCTTCCAGGGATGCATCTCACGAGCTTCGTAGGGGCAAGCTTCGATGCACAAACCGCAACCAGAGCATAGTTCCTCGTCCACGTAGGCGACAATAGGCTCCTGCACTATCTCCCGCCGAGAGAAGAGAGAAAGCACCTTGGCCGCTGCACCACTGGCCTGAGCTACCGTCTCGGGTATGTCCTTTGGAAACTGAGCAGCGCCCGCCAGGTAGATCCCCGCCGTCAGGCTCTCCACAGGCCGCAGTTTAGGGTGGGCTTCGCTGAAGAAACCATGCTCATCGGTGGCCACCCGCAAACGCTGGGCCAAATCCTTAGCCCCCTCGCTGGGCACGACAGCCGTCGCCAGCACCACCAGGTCCGCCGCCACCTCCAACGGCTTGCCTGTTAGCGTATCCGCCCCCCAAACCACTACCCTGCCATTTTCCTGGAAGATCTTCGACACCTTGCCCCGCAGATAAAGCACGCCGTGCTGCTCCATGGCTTGCTGTACGAACTCCTCGTAGCCCTTGCCGGCAGAGCGAATGTCAATGTAAAAAACGTAAGCCTGGCCCTCTGGTATCTGGCGCTTATACATGATGGCCTGCTTGGCTACATACATGCAGCAGACTTTGGAGCAGTAAGGCATGTGTAGCTCCGGATCGCGGGAGCCAGCGCACTGCACCCAGACGACCTCCCTGGGGACCCTCCCATCCGAGGGGCAGCGAATCTGCCCACCCGTTGGACCATCCGGTGCCAACATTCGCTCGAATTGCAAACCATCAATGACATTGGGAAACTTGCCGCCGCCGTAGTAGCCTAGCTTCTCCTTGGGGTAAAGCTCGTAGCCGGTGGCGACGATGATGGCGCCAACCTCGAGAATTAACGGGCTAACGGGAGATGAGTCAACAAGGGTTTCCTCTCCTCGTCTCGTTGCCTCATTGCCTCGTTGCCTCACCTTAACCGTGAAATTGCCGACGTAGCCGCCAACTTCCTCCACCTCAGCCTCAGTGATGACCTGGATATGGGGATGGTTGGTCACCGCCTCGATTCTGGAAGCCAACAAGTCTGGTGCGGGGTCGAAGTTAAGATAGGTACCGGAGAGTTGGCGCATGTGCCCGCCCAGTTGCGCTGTTTTTTCCACCAGAATCACTGGATAGCCAGCCTCGGCGATGTCCAACGCGGCCTGCAGGCCAGCGATGCCACCCCCGATGACCAGAGCCCGCTTGACCAAGGGCAGGGTCAGGGGTATCAGGGGCTCATCGTAGCACACTTTCTCCACAATAGTCTTGATGATCTCAATGGCCTTGGCAGTGGCCTCTTCTGGTTGAGACTGGTGCACCCAGGAACATTGTTCACGAATGTTGGCGATCTCGCACAAATAAGGATTCAAGCCAGCTGCTGCCACCGTTTTGCGGAAAGTGGTCTCATGCATGGTCGGTGAGCAGGCGGCGACAATGACTCCGCCCAGGTTGTGCTCAGCGATGGCTTGCTTGATGAGGTCCTGCCCCGGGTCGGAACACATGTACTTGTAATCCACCGAGTAGACCACGCCTGGATAGTTGCGTATCTCCTCAGCTACTCGCTTCACGTCCACTGTGCCCGCGATGTTCAGGCCGCAGTGGCAGACGAAAACGCCGATCCTCCTCATTCAGTTCACTCCTGCGATGGAGTTTCCGATGGCCGAAGGTCTCCCGACCGAGCCCTTTTCGCCTTGGTCAGAGACCTTCGGCGCTCAGAGGGATTCAATCCCACACAGCTCCCCCGCCGGCCTCCCAATTCACCCTTCCCTCGGCCACAACGCCCATCTTTCGCAGCGCCCGATATAGCCGTTCCTCCCAGATGTCGCCATGAAGAAGTTCCTTCACCTCGCGCGCTCGCATCAGGCGCTCCCAGGTAGTAATAATGAAAGTGATACGCCGCCACTTCTTGCTCACGATAGGCCGAGGCAGCCGTTTTAGTTTCCCAAGCTCGATTCTGTAGTACTCCTCCTGAGCGCGGGGATGGGAAGCCTCCTGTGGCAACAGGTCCACACGCTTTACAATGTCCCACTTCTGGGCCTCGGCCCAGTAATTGATGGCCCAGGCTTCATCACCAAAAACCTTTGTTTGGTAAAACGCCAAAACAGGAGCGTTGATGGCCCTGGTCGGGGCATGCCTGAGGGGGATGCGATACCAATGCTCATCCCTGGCGATGGCGAAATCCCGCAAGTTATTGATGATGGCCACCAGCACAGTAGTGTAAGGACTGAATTCCTCCCTCAAGGTAAGTTCCCTATCGCCATTCCCCAACCGAATCTGGTTCAAAGACAAGAACAGAGATGTGGTAGCCCTCATTTAAGAGGATGTCGAAGGTAAGCTGGTGGATAGCCTCGTCTATCCCCTCGACAGCTTCGTCATCAGGGGGATAAACCGAATTACCTCCTTTGCCCTGGCGACGAACTTTCCAGCCCAATCTAGCGCTCGTTGCGCTCTCTTCCTGCTGATGCTCTGTCGTCCATAATCTGCTAAACGACGCAAGTCATATCCTCTGCTGAGATGTCCCGCAAGAATAGTCGTTCTCACAGCATAACTCCGCTGCTCTCAAAGCCTCTTCTGCCTTGGCGAGGGGGCCCTTCATTTCTCCTCCCACCTGGCGAACAACGACAGCACCTTGGCCGCTGCGCCGCTGCCCTGAGCCACGGATTCGGGGATGTCCTTAGGGCCAGTAGCAGCGCCAGCTACGAAGATGCCAGGCCGCGCGGTCTCCAGAGGGTGCATATTCCCGTCGGCCTCGACGAAGAAGCCGTATTCATCGGTCTCTAGACCTAGCATCTGCCCTAGTTCCCTGGCCCTATCCCTGGGCACCGCGGCCGTGGCCAGAACAACCAAATCGGCTGCGATCTCAATCGCCTTCCCGCTCAGGGTGTCAACGCCCCAGACGACGACTTTGCCATCCTGAGAGAAGATCTTGGAGACCTTGCCCCGGATGTAGAGCACTCGATCCTCCTCCATGGCCCGCTGCACAAACTCCTCGTAACCCTTGCCAACAGCGCGGATGTCAATGTAGAAGACGTAGGCCTGGCCATCGGGGACACGATGCTTATAGAGCATGGCGTGCTTGGCGGTGTACATGCAACAGAACTTGGAGCAATATGGCACACCGAGCTCAGGGTCGCGGGAGCCTGCGCACTGAACGAAGACCACCTCCTTAGGGATTTTGCCATCTGAGGGCCGCTTCACCTGCCCGGCGGTCGGCCCCGATGCGGAAAGCAAGCGCTCAAAAGCTAACCCGTCAATGACATCGGGTATCCTGCCGTAGCCATAGTGACCCAGGCCATCCATCGAATAGAGATCATAGCCTGTGGCGACGATGATGGCTCCCACACGTTCCTCGATAACAGACTCCTCCTGCTCGAAGTCAATAGCTCCTACAGGGCAGAACTTCTCGCAGACCCGGCACTTGCCTCTAACAAAGTAGAGGCAATTCTCGCGGTCAATGACGGGTTTATTGGGCACCGCCTGAGGCGAGAGGGTGTAGATGGCCTTGCGCTTGCCCATCCCACGCTCAAACTCCGAGAGCACCCGCTTGGGGCATTTCTCCTGGCACAGTCCGCAGCCAGTGCAGAGGTCCCAATTCACATAGGCCGGTTTCCGCCTGATGCGGACCCGGAAATCCCCGACCTCGCCCTCGACAGATTCCACCTCCGAGTACGTCACGAGCTTGATGTTCTCGTGGTGCCCCACCTCTACCGTGCGCGGGGTCAGGATGCACTGGGCGCAGTCCAGGGTGGGAAAGGTCTCTGACAACTGGTGCATCCGCCCGCCGATAGAGGGAAGCTTGTCCACCAGCACCACCTGATAGCCCGAATTAGCTATATCCAGGGCCGCCTGCATCCCGGCGATGCCGGCACCTATGATCAAAGCTCGCTTAACCTGGTTAGCTCTACCTGGAAGCATGTTATCACGATAAAGTTATACTTGGCGCTGGCGATTTTGCGTGGGTCGGCCAGGAAAACATCCTGAGGAAGCGTCGCCAACTCACGCAGCCGATTCAAGGCGCTCATAAGTTCCGAACTCAAGCGGCGTATCACGTCATGGTTAAACTTAACTCTCACGATCCCAGAATCTCCTTCAGATAGGCAGTGCGGAAGGGGGCAAAGTCGAA
>CAZRSI010000049.1:0-6086 GCA_964602575.1 uncultured Anaerolineae bacterium | reverse complement strand
TCCAACTCGAAGCCCTTACTATCCAGACCCAGGGCAATGCCCAGAAGCTGGGTGAAATACAGAATGGGGATAGGCTGGAAACCGGTGTGGCGACTTCTCATGACCTTCTGCATCCTGTCCAGGTTGAACTGGCAGAGGGGACAATTGGTAATCACCAATTCAGCCCCGTTCTGCTGGGCCGAGTCCAAGATGGCAAAACTCATCTCCGCTGTTACCTCGACCGACTTGACGGCCAGATAGGCTCCGCAGCACTCGCCCTTGTGGGAATAGTCCACCGCCTCAGCCCCCAGGGCGATCATCAGATCATCCAGGGCGCGGGGGTTCTCTGGGTCTTTTTCGTAGGCCACCTCATCCGGGGGGCGGAGAACCATGCAGCCGTAGAAGGCAGCGACCCTCAATCCCGAAAGAGGTTTCTTGACCGCCTCTTTGATCTTGTCGAATCCGATGTCATCGCGCAATATCTGCAATAAATCGAGAACTTCCAGGTCGCCGCTATAGTCGGCTTCGATGAAGAAATTGAGTTTCTCCCGGCTGTCCGGGTTTTCGCGGATAACCTTGTTGGTGCGCTTGAGGACATTGTAGCAAGTAGAGCAGGCCACAGCCAGCCGCTGGCCCTCCTGCCGGGCGCTAACCAGTACCCGAGCTGGCCCTACCAGGTCCAGCATGTTATCAACCAGCAGCGGGAACGTGGCTCCGCAACAGTTCCACGTCTCCAACTCAACCAACTCCAGCCCCAACTCCCTCGCCGAAACTCGCGCCGAGTAGTCGAAGCCCTTGCCTTTGGTATTCAGGGTGCAGCCGGGATAGTAGGGTATCCTCATTACTGCTCTCCTATTCCTCGTTGTCTCGTTGCCCTATTGCCTCGTTACCTCAGCGCCTCATTCACGCCGTATACTTTCGGAACCCGCCGATGAAAGCCTGTTGGGGGAATTCGGCCAGTTCTTCGAGGGGGATAGCTTCTATGTCCAAGTGATCGCCCTTTTCCTGGAGCACGAGCTCCCGCAGGGCCTCCATGATGCGCGTGAGGTCAACCCCCTTGGGGCAGCGGGCGTAGCAGGTCTGGCAGGCCGCGCAGAACCAGATGGTCTCCGATTCCAGCGCTTCCTCCACCTGGCCCAACTGCACCAGGCGGATGACCTGGTTGGGCAGTATGTCCATAGCGAAGGCCACTGGACAGCCCGCTGAGCATTCGCCGCACTGATAACAGGCTAACAGATCCTGCCCACTGATCTCCTCGATCCTGCGCACCAGATCGTTCCTGACCACATCTGCCGATAGCCTGATCCTCATGCCGCCTCCCGATGAAGAGGACAACCGCAAGGGATTGCCCCTACTGGCCCTCCACCCGATACTTGGCTTTTCCCTGCTCGTAGGCATCCCCACCGTACATATCGTTGACCACGATAGCCGGGAAGTCCTCCACCCTCAGCTTGCGCAGCGCCTCAGCGCCCAGGTCCTCGTAGGCGATGACCTCGGCCTCCTTTATGCTGTCGGCGATGAGGGCCGCCGCCCCGCCGATGGCCGCGAAGTAGACTGCCTTATACTTCTTCAACGCCTCCCGCACCTCGGGACTGCGGTTCCCCTTGCCGATCATCCCTTTGAGACCAACTTCCAACATGCGAGGAGTATAGGGATCCATGCGATAGGAAGTCGTTGGCCCTGCGGAACCGATGGGCCGCCCCGGTCTGGCCGGCGAAGGGCCCATGTAGTAGATAATCTGCCCTTTGGGATCGAAAGGCAAATCCTCACCCGCGTCCAGAGCAGCAATCATACGCTTGTGCGCCGCGTCGCGCCCCACATAGATGGTGCCCGTGATCTCCACCGCGTCGCCCGCGTGCAACTTCTCAATCACATCATCCGTCAAAGGGGTTGTGATCTTCATCAATGTCCTCCTTAATGTCCGTAAACTTGTAGATTCGGGTCTACGAATTTACGAATCTACGAGTTCACGAATTCCAAATCTACGAGCTACAGCACTGCCTCCTTGTGCCTTGCACTGTGGCACTGGAGGTTCACCGCCACCGGCAGGCTGGCGATGTGACAGGGGAAGGTCTCAACGTGAACGGCCAAGGCAGTTATCCTTCCTCCCAACCCCTGGGGGCCGATGCCCAGCCTGTTCACCCGCTCCAGTATCTCGGCCTCCAGTTCGGCCACCTCAGGGTCGGGATGCGGCTGTCCCACCGGGCGCAGCAGCGATTTCTTGGCGATGAGGGTGGTCTGATCAATGGTGCCTCCGATGCCCACTCCCACAATGACAGGGGGACAGGGATTGGCTCCCGACTTGTCCACACACTCCACCACCCAATCAACGATCCCTTGCCTGCCGGCCGCTGGCGAGAACATCTTGAGATAGCTCATGTTCTCGCTGCCACCACCCTTGGGACAAACGGTGATCTTGAGCTTGTCCCCTGGCACGATCTCGGTGTGGATCACCGCCGGCGTGTTATCCCTGGTGTTTACCCTGGCCGAGAAGGGCTTGTCCACTACCGACTTGCGCAGGTAACCCTCGATGTAGCCTTTGCGCACCCCCTCGTTGATGGCCTCGTTGAGGTCGCCGTCCACGATGTGAACCTCTTGCCCCAGCTCCAGGAACACAACCGTGAGCCCGGTATCCTGGCACAACGGCAGCTCCCCTTGGGCAGCGATTTCAGCGTTCTGGAGGATCTGGTCCAGCACCGCCTGTCCCACCGGCGAGACCTCCTTCTCGCGAGCATGGCGCAGGGCGTTCAGCACATCCTCGCCCAGGTAGTAGTTCGACTCAATGCAAAGACGAGCCACGGTGTCGGTGATCTCCTGACAGTTTATCTCCCTCATAAAGTTACTCTCCTTTGTACCAGCCTAGTCCTCCGGCGCCGGGGCGATGAAACCCTCGCGCATCAAGCACTGGGTCGCTTCCCGCGCCTGCCTGATAATAGAGGAGGCTTCCTCATAAAGCTGCTCACGGGGCTTCTGGAGTCTGGCGATGCCCTGCTCCTGGGCCTTCATAGCTGTCGCCACTGCCTCACGGGGGAAAACCTCCCACTCGTCCATGTTGGGGGCGATGTTCTCCTCGTCAATGCCCCGCTCCTCGGCACACCTGGCCAACTCGTGGGCGGCGGCAAGTGCCATCTCGTCAGTGATGGTCTTGGCTCGCACGTCCAGGGTGCCACGGAAGATGCCGGGGAAGCCCAGGGAATTGTTGAGTTGGTTGGGGAAGTCGCTCCGTCCGGTGCCCACGATTCTCGCCCCTGCCTCCTTGGCCTCCCACGGCCAGATCTCGGGGATAGGGTTGGCGCAGGGGAAGACAATAGCGTCCTTGGCCATTGCCTTCACCCACTCTGGCTTAATGGTGCCCGGACCGGGCTTGGAGAAGGCGATCATCACGTCGGCTCCGCGCATGGCCTCGGCGATGCCCCCCACAATCCGCTCCGCATTGGTCTCGTTACAGACCCGCCACTTGTCGGCGAACTCCTCCTGTCGCTCCTCGATGTCGCTTCGGCCAGGGTGCAAAGTGCCCTTGCTGTCGCAGGCCACGATCCCTCCCAGGTCAACCCCGCTGGCTTTGAGCAGACGGTAGGTGGCCACATTGGCCGCCCCCATGCCAATCATGGCGATCTTGATCTTGTCAATCTCCTTGCCCACGATCTTGAGGGCATTGATGAGCCCCGCCAGGAGTACCGTGGCCGTCCCCTGCTGATCGTCGTGCCAGACGGGGATGTCCATCTCCGCCCGCAGGGTATCCAGGATCTTGAAGCACTTGGGCTGGGAGATGTCCTCCAGGTTGATGCCGCCGAAGGAGGGCTCCAGCAGCTTCACTGTGCGGATGAACTCGTCGGGATCTTTGGTGTCGAGGCAGATAGGCACCGCATCCACTCCACCCAAATACTTGAAGAGCAGCGCCTTCCCCTCCATCACCGGTAGGCCGGCTTCAGGACCGATGTCCCCCAGGCCGAGCACCCGCGTCCCGTCGGAGACCACAGCGATGCAGTTAGCCTTGTTGGTATGCTCATAGACCAGCTCAGGCTCAGCCTGAATGGCCCGGCAGGGTGCAGCCACGCCAGGGGTGTACCAGATGGCGAAATCGTTGAAGTCGCGAACGGCGCACTTGGCCATGACCTGCACTTTACCCCTGTAAAAGGGGTGGAGCTTCATCGCGTCCTGGGCCGGCTTCTTCGCCTTGGCTAAAAGTTCCTCTTGGGTAAGCATTTAAAACCTCCTCGCTTAGTTTAATCCGCCTGAGACACAAAAGAGACACCTCAAACACAGGCTACAACTTCACAAGCCCGTCTTTCTCGGTGTCCCACACTTCTCCAAAAATCGCAACGCACTGCTACTGGTCGCGCCTCGCTCCCCCTCGCCAAAGAATCCATAACGACCCTATCGGATCGGTCGGGCAAGAACATCAATGGTTTCCTCCCTGAACCCAAAGTATACACCTGAACGCAGTTTTTCGCAAACCAAATCAGGCAAACCCTTCGACCTAGCTCAGGATAGCCCTCAAATGCCCAAGTAGGCCCGGCGCACGTGCTCATTTTTGGCCACCTCGCGGGATGGGCCCTCCAGCTCGATCCGGCCATCCGCCAGCACATAGGCATAATCGCTAATGGCCAGTGCCATCTGTATGTTTTGTTCCACCAGAAGCATGGTGAGGCCGGATTTTTGCAATTGGCTCAGGGTTTCAAAAAGACCCAAGACCAAGACAGGCGCCAGGCCAAGTGAGAGCTCATCCAGCATCAAGACAGTGGGTTCGGCCATGATGCCCCGCGCCACAGCCAGCATTTGCTGCTCACCTCCACTCAAAGTACCCGCCTTCTGGCTTCTGCGTTCCTTGAGACGAGGAAACATCTCGAAGACACGCTCCAGATTGCGTTTCACGTGAAGACGTGCCCGCTTCGGCGAGGCACCCATCTCGAGGTTCTCAGCCACACTCATGTCGGTAAACAGTTGGCGGCCTTCGGGCACCAGTACTAAACCCAGTTCAGCCTTGGCGTGGGGAGACAGGTGAGTAACGTCTCGCCCGTTGAACCAAATGGACCCATGCCAGGGGCGGTTAAGGCCCATCACAGTTCGGAGGAGGGTGGTTTTACCCGCCCCGTTTGCTCCCAGTAGTGCGGTCAGCTTACCTTCCTCGACGGTCAGGCTGGTTCTCCAAAGGACCTGCACTTCACCATAACCAGCGTCTACGTCACGAATTTCCAGTATCGCCATAGACTTCCACCCCCTGCTGATCGTTTTGCTGCATGAGGCGTGCGGCCAGTTTGGGATCACCCAGGTAAGCCTCGATCACTCGCTCGTTGTTCGCTATCTCTTCAGGCGTGCCCTCGGCGATCAGTTCTCCAAAGTCCATCACCAGGGTGCGCTCCGAGACGTTCATGATGGCGTGCATCACATGCTCGATCATGAAAATAGTGATGCCTTGGTCGCGAATCTTACGGATTATCTCAAGCATAGTGGTGATTTCGGAAACGTTCAGCCCTGCAAGCACTTCGTCTAGTAGAAGAAGATAAGGGCGAGAGGCAAGAGCGCGCGCCAACTCAAGGCGTTTTTTCTGGGCCACGTTGAGGTTGCCGGCTAGCTGCTCTGCTCGCTCGAACAGGCCAACAAACTCGAGTACCTCATCTGCGATTTTGGCAGCTTCAGCCAGGCTGTGCTGCTCGCGACCAAAACAAGCACCTACCATAACGTTCTGTTTGGCCGTGAGTTCACTGAGCGGCTTCACAATCTGGTGGGTGCGCGCCAGCCCTAAGCGGGCCACCCGATAGGGCTTCCAACCAGTTATATCCTGATCCCGAAAGATCACCCGCCCCTCCTCCGGCGCGTAGACGCCATTGATGCAGTTGAAAAGGGTTGTCTTCCCCGCCCCGTTTGGTCCGATCAGACCCAGAATCTGCCCTTCGGGTATATCAAAGGTCACATCAGACACCGCCGTCAGGCCCCCGAACCGTTTGGTTAAACCCTTTACCTGCAAGATCATTGGAGCACCCTCCGCAGCTTCGGAAAGCGGTTGCGCAGCCAGCCTACAACTCCTGCCGGCACGAACAGCACAATCAACAAGAGCAGCGCCCCTGCAACCGAGAGTTGGATGTCCTTGAATATCGCGCTGGTCA
>CAZRSI010000048.1:3685-14175 GCA_964602575.1 uncultured Anaerolineae bacterium | reverse complement strand
TCCCTCCGCTGGCATTACCCAGATCAGGTTCAAGGGGTCGAGGACATTGTCGGCCTCCGCCGACCGGTCCTCCTCTCAGCCTGGCTCTACCAAGCTCCCCCAGCCGTTATTTGTTTTTGGTGATCTTACAGATACCAGAGACCTTCCATCCCTCCCCATTGCGAAGAGGAATCAGGGGGATGTGAAAAGGGTGAACTTAAACATAATTATAGCATCGAAAAGGGTTGGTGTCAAACGCCTTTTTCTCATGCCAAGTAGTCCTGCAGCTGTCGACGTAGCGTGGGATGGCGGAGTTTTCTGAGTGCCTTGGCTTCGATCTGGCGCACGCGCTCTCTTGTCACCCCCAGGGCCTCACCTACCTCCTCCAAGCTGCGGCTTTGCCCATCCTTCAGGCCAAAGCGCTGCTCCAACACCTCTCGCTCTCGCTCCGTCAGTTCATCAAGCATGCTCTCTATCTGCTCCCTCAATATATTGAGCGAGGCTGTATCCACAGGGGCAGGGATACTATCATCCTCGATGAAATCGCCCAAGGAGCTATCCTGTTCCGAGCCCATAGGCATCTCCAAGGAGACCGGGTCTTGAGCTATGCGGAGAATGCGTCGGACCTCTGTTGCTTCTCGCCGCAACTTGCGTTTGAGAATTGGATCTAATTGCTTGCCTGTAGCCCATGCCTCTTCAATGGCTTGCTTTTCCTGTTCGGATAACCGCCCCATCTCCAAGGCTATTTCCTCAAAAGTCGGCTCCCGGCCCAACTCCTGAGTTAAACGACGGGACACCCGCAGTGCGCGATTGATGACCTCCACCATGTGCACGGGAATGCGGATAGTACGCCCCTTATCGGCGATAGCGCGGTGAATAGCTTGCCGAATCCACCAGGTGGCGTATGTGCTGAACTTATACCCTTTGGTGTGATCAAACCTATCTACCGCCTTTAACAAACCTATATTACCTTCTTGAATGAGGTCCAGGATGGAGATACCCCTTCCCATGAATTTCTTGGCCACACTAACCACCAGGCGCAGATTTGCTCTGGTTAGGGTTTGTTTGGCGTCCAAGGAACGTTCACGTACCCGACTCATCTCCTTGGCCAGAGTGCGCTCACTCACCAATTGCTCGGTGAAATGCTCTTTCGAAGGCAACCGTCCGTTTTGCTCATAATAGTTTTTAAGGAAACGCAAGGTCTTATCGGGCACGAGGTATAGTTCTTTACATACGCTAAACAGCTTGTCCACTAACTCGTTCCATTCCGCACTCTTATCCTGTTCCCACTTATCGAGAAACGGGGCCAGGCTCGATTGCTGAGGCCCAACGGTCGTACGACGCAGGGTTCTGGCCTCTTCGATCAGGGAGAGCATATTTGGCGGGTCTATCGAAAGCTTCCGGCAAGCTTTGCCCACCGCTTTCCAGTCCCTGGTCAATTGCCTGAATACTTCGGTCATCACCTCTGATTTTGTTGGAGACCGCTTAAGTTTCTTGGTCAGATCCTCCTCGATTTTGCTTAGGTAATCTTGAGCTCTAATTTTGATAGACAATTGCATTTCTTGGTTGGCATTGAGCAAAGGCACCCTGCCGATTTCCCGCAGGTACATCGTAACCGGATCACTGGTTGCCTCCGGGCCTGGCAGCGGCAAGATCGCCCAATCGTCCTCGGATTCACTCTCCAATGCTTCCAGTTCCGAGGCGGGGGGTTCCTCCTCCTCAGTCTCATCAATCATCTCTTCTTCAGTGGGTGGTTCAATCACTTCAACGGTCCTGTCGAACAGATGACGGTAGAAGGCATCCAGTTCTTCCGCGTCGGATTCGATCTCATGGCGAACTTCGGAGATTTCCTCCGCACTCGAGTGATTCTGTTCTCCATTCTTGGAAAGCAATTCATCCATATCCTGCTTGTCTTCAACGACCTCGGACATCATCTCTTTATCCTCGTAGATTCAAGCTACGAGCTCAGGCATTCTTTTGGAAGCAGACTCGCGGCGGGCAAAGAACGAGCGGGCGGCAAGAGCCTGGTGAATGCCTCTCAAAATATTGAGATAGGAATCCACCACCTGACCATATTCCTCTGCTATGGCTTCCCCCGTCTCCTCTTGGAGGAATCGCAGTTCTTCAACCAATCTCCGAAGTTTGCGCTGACGGAGGCGTAGCGCTCCCTCGATCAGCGCCTTTTCAGCTTTCTCGTCATCAAGGGATGGAATGCCTTTGGGCCCTTCCAGAAGCAAATCGAAGCGGGGGCGCAGAACCGGGTCGAGTTCCCCTCGAAGCTGCTCCAAATCTACCTCGACCTCCGGGCCTAGATGCTCCTGCCAGGAGGCGAAAATAGCACGGTTCTCAACTTGCACGAAGTCATCAGCGTTTAGCCCATCTGTCCCCACCTCACGCAACACTTCATCCAAGCGCTGCAGTAATTGGGGCCTTCTGAGCAAAATGCAGAGGCAATACTCTTCCGGTCCAAAAATGAATTCCTCCGCTTCCGGCGCTGCTTCCTTCCCCTTGCGTTTTTTCTTTCCCCTCGCCCTGGCTTGCTCCAGAAGGGTTTTCTCGTCAACCCGAACCAGCCGTGCAAGCTTTTGGATATAGTGAGTTCGCTCGACGGGGTTGCCGATTTCCTGGATGATGGGCAAGAGCCTGCGCACGGCTTCTGCCTTGCCCTTGGGCGAATTCAGGTCCAGTTCTGAGGTAACAGCCTGGAAGTAATACTCCATTATCGGCATGGATTTCTCAACCAACTCGGCCCACAGAGCAGGGTCTTCCCTGATCACCTTGTCGGGGTCCTTACCCTGGGGCAGAGTTATGATGTGGATGTCAATATCCAGGTAGCTTTCGAATTTAATGAGACCGCGAGGGGTGGGCACCGGCATCATTCTTTCGGCCAAGGTCTCTTGAGCCAAGGACATGCTGCGCAGGGTAGCCTGATAGCCAGCGGTGTCGGCGTCTAGAGCCAGGGCAAAACGCTTGCTAAATCTCTTCAGCAGCTTGAGTTGAGACTCGGTCAGCGCCGTGCCCATGGAGGCCACCACGTTGGCGATTCCGTGTTGGTGGGCGGTCAGCACATCCATATAGCCCTCGACGATAATGGCCAGCCCTTCCCGTCGAATAGCGCCCTTAGCCAGGTCCAGGCCAAAGAGGATAGTGCTCTTATCGAAGATGGGAGTCTGAGGTGAGTTTATGTATTTTGGGGTAGAATCATCCAGCACCCTCGCGCCGAAACCTACCACTCCGCCCCGCTCGTCACGGATGGGAATGATGAGCCGCCCTCGAAAGCGATCGTAGTAACCGCTCCCGTCCTTGCGCTCGATAATCAACCCTGCTGCCAGGATGTCCTCTCGGTTGTAACCTCTCTCCCGCAGGTAATCCCCCAGGGCCTGCCACTCATCGAGAGCGTAACCCAGCTGGAATCTGTCAATGGTTTCTTGATTAATTCCTCGCTGCGCGAGGTAGCGCCGCGCTCTTTCCCCCTCGGTCGAGTTGAGGAGCAAGTTATGAAAGTACCTGGCCGCCACCTCATTGATTTCCCGCAGTCGCTTCTTAAGTTTGTCCTGGGCCAGATCTGCCTCGGTGCGAGGCTTCAGACTCACCCCCGCTCGCTGGGCCAGGAGGCGCAGGGCTCCGGCGAAGTCCAGGTTCTCCTGTCGCATGATGAAGGTGAACACATCACCTCCCGTGCCGCAGGCCCCAAAGCAATGCCAGCTCTGCGTGTCTGGGAAGACGACAAAGGAGGGGGTTTTCTCGGCATGGAAGGGGCAGAGACCCTTGTAGTTACGTCCCGCCTTTTTGAGGGGGACATATTGGGAGATGACATCAACTATGTCCAATCGCTCTTTGATTTCGTCAATCACACTCATTTGGGTTCTCTCGCTTGGCCCGCATTGCCTGGTTACGGGTCACTTCGTAGCGCTCCAGAGCGACGATCAGTCGAGAATCCTGCAAGATGTTGGTGCTCACAGATTGAACAGTTGGTAATTTGGCGCCACAGTCCCACACCTCGTATTTTATCACAAACATCGTGCTAAAGCAAACTGAACGATCTCGGTCTAATCTCATTTTTGGTGAAAGCCCATCAAACAAAACGGCGGTGAGCTCCCCAACGTCAATGGAGACCACCGCCGTCTTATTCATAGAGTAGCCGTTAAGCTTAAGGTTTCTGTCTAAATGGATAGAGCTATTGCTTGCGCCCGTACTCGTACCGCAAGGCCGCCTGAGCCGCTGCCAGCCGGGCGATGGGCACTCGGAACGGCGAGCAAGAGACATAGTTTAGCCCAATGATATGGCAGAATTCCACCGAACTAGGTTCTCCACCATGCTCCCCGCAAATGCCGATTTCCAGATCGGGCTTGGTAGCGCGGCCCTTCTCCACACACATTTTCATCAGCACGCCTACACCGTCCCGATCCAGTACTTCGAAAGGATTGTTGGGCAGGATCTTGCGCTCCACATAATCCAGCAGGAATTTTCCTTCTGCGTCGTCTCTGGAGATTCCGAAGGTCATCTGGGTCAGGTCGTTGGTGCCAAAGGAGAAGAAATCGGCGTATTTAGCGATTTCATCAGCGGTGATGGCCGCGCGGGGAACCTCGATCATGGTCCCGAACTTGTAGTCCACGTGCACGCCCTTTTCGGCGATGACCTCTTTGGCCACTTTCTCCAGCTTCTCCCGTTCGACGTGAAGCTCATTGATGTGGCTGGTGAGGGGAATCATTATCTCAGGGTGCACGTCCACGCCTTCTTTGGCCACGTTGCAAGCCGCCTCGATAATGGCGCGGGTCTGCATCTCGGTAAGGCCCTTGTACATGATACCCGCCCGGCAGCCGCGCAGGCCCATCATCGGGTTAGCCTCCCACAAGCTTTCCACCACGTGCAGCATCTTTTCCTTCTCAGCAAGCTCTTCCGGATCCGCATTGGTACAGCGCAGCTGAGTCACCTCCTCGATCAGTTCTTCGCGTGGGGGAAGGAACTCGTGCATGGGCGGGTCAATGAGGCGAATGATGACAGGACACCCATCCATAGCGCGGAAGATGCCTTCAAAGTCCTTGCGCTGGAAAGGCAGCAGGCGATCCAGGTACTTCTGGCGTTCCTCGTCGGTTTCCGCCATGATCATCTTCACCACGTTTTCCCGCCGACTGATTTCCTCCCCTTCCTGGTCGAAGAACATATGCTCGGTGCGGCACAGCCCAATGCCCTCAGCTCCAAAGGCACGGGCGCGAGTGGCATCTTCGGGGTTATCGGCATTAGCCCAAACACCTAGCTTGCGGACCTCGTCGGCCCAGCTCAGCAGGGTGACCAGATCGTGCTCCTCCTCGAAGCTGGCATCAATGGTGGCAATCGCCCCCTCAAACACCTCGCCGGTGGCGCCGTCAATGGAGATGTAGTCGCCTTCTTTGATCTCCCTGCCATTGACGCTGAACTTACGTGCAGCCAGGTCGATCTTGATGGCCTCGCAGCCGGCCACGCAGGGCTTGCCCCAACCTCGGGCTACTACAGCCGCATGGCTTGTCATTCCCCCGTGCTGGGTCAGTATACCCTTGGCCTCGACCATGCCATGTACGTCGTCGGGGTTGGTCTCCGGGCGCACCAGGATGACGGCCTCGCCTGCTTTGCCCCTCTCCTCGGCCGTGTTGGCATCAAAGATGGCAATGCCGGAAGCAGCCCCGGGTGAGGCATTGAGCCCTACAGCCAAGAGCCTGCCCTCCTCCTTGGCCTTCTGCACTGCTTTTGGGTCGAATCGGGGATGCAGGAACTGATCCACCTGATCCGGCGTGATTCGCATCAGGGCTTCTTCCTTGGTAATTAGCCCCTCTTTGACCATGTCCACCGCGATTTTGACTGCTGCAGCCGCGGTGCGCTTACCGGTACGGGTCTGGAGCATCCACAGTTTGCCGCGCTCGATGGTGAACTCCATATCTTGCACATCTCGATAGTGGCGTTCTAGAAGGTCGCAGATTTTCAGGAATTCTTCGTATTGCTCAGGCATCTCTTTGGCCATGTCTTCGATGGGATGTGGGGTGCGGATACCAGCTACCACATCTTCGCCCTGGGCGTTCAAGAGATACTCGCCCCAGACCTTCTTTTCGCCAGTGGCAGGGTTGCGGGTGAAGGCTACACCGGTGCCGCTATTCCATCCCATGTTGCCGAAGACCATCGTTACGATGTTGACAGCAGTACCCCAATCGTGGGGGATTCCCTCCGCCTCACGGTAGCTTACCGCTGGAGCCCCGAACCAGGAGCCGAACACAGCAGCAATGGCTTCGCGAAGCTGCTCGTAAGGATCATCGGGGAAGTCCTCCCCCAGTTCTTTCTTGTAAAGGGCCTTGAAATCCCGAACTATGTCCTTCAGCATGTCAGTGGTGAGATCTGTATCCTTACCACCTTCCGTCCTGGCTTTGTATTCGTCCAAGATGGTCTCGAATTTGTGACGATCAATACCTTTAACGATGCTGCCGAACATCTGTATCAGGCGGCGGTAAGCGTCCCAGACGAAACGCTCATTGCCCATGAGCTTGGCCAAGCCCTGCAGAGTCTCTGGGTTGAGGCCCACGTTCAGAACCGTGTCCATCATGCCCGGCATAGAGACTCTGGCCCCAGAACGCACTGAGACCAGCAGAGGGTTTTTGGGGTCGCCGAACTTCTTGCCTGTTTGTTCCTCTACCTTCTTCAAGGCCTCCAGAGTCTGCTCCCACATTCCCTCGGGAAACCGCTTGCCTGCCTCAAAATAGGCGTTGCAGGCCTCGGTGGTGATAGTAAAGCCTGGCGGAACGGGCAGCCCGGCGTTGGTCATCTCGGCCAGGTTGGCGCCCTTCCCGCCTAACAGGTCACGCATATCTTTATTACCTTCGCTGAATAAATACACCCATTTCTTCGTCATTTGTACAAAACCCTCCTCTGTTTTATTATACGCCAGCAATGGATAAAACCTGGCCTCTATTTCTCGTAAGAAATCTTGATTGTCTTGTCCCTGATCCACCCCTCCTCCTTGCCCAGTGCGGATGAGGCTACGTCAACAGTGAATTGGTAGAGTTCGTCGCTGGTGGCGTCGAGAGTGTAGCCGTTGATGTTGAGAAAACGCATTAGGGCGAGAAAAGCGGTTCGCTTGTTGCCGTCAACGAAGGGATGATTCTTGATCAGCAAATAGAACAAGATGGCTGCTTTTGAGAAGACATCAGGGTAAAGTTCTTCGGTAAGGTATCGCACTCCGTCTCCTAAGAGTTAGCAAGACGCTTCAATACATCGCCGTATCGCCTTATCGCATCATCTAACCAGGCATTTAACTCCTCGCGTTGAGGAGAGTGAGGACGGATGACCACCTCATTGGGCAGGAAAAAACTTCGAGTTTTCCCTTCTCTGTAACGCCAGAAACTCTCAGCCATTCTCGCATCATGTCTAAGAACTTTTCCCTTTCCACCACCACACTCGTCATCGCTATCTCCTAGCCTGAATTATATCCCCACCAGCCGATTTTGGCAAGGTTAGAATCCCTCCACCTTGGTCAAATCCACGATGCCATCCGTCAAGGCGGCTATGTGCTGCAGGAGGGCCAGGCGGTTCTCCCGCAACGCTTTGTCCTCGGTCATCACCAGCACGTCGTCAAAGAAGACGTTGATGGGCTCGATCATCGGCTGAAAGGCGGTGAAAAGCTGGTTAATGCTGCTCTCTGGACTCACTTGTTCCCGGCAGGCCAGATAAGCCTCGTGGAGACGCCGGGTGGAGGGTTCGACGAAGAGGTCTGGCCGCAGCTCGAACTCGGTTTCGAAATCCCGCACGATACGCACGCAACGGGCATAGGCATTGAGCAGGTCCATCCAATCATCACGCGACACCCAGGACACGAACTCCTGCACGGTCTGATAGGCCAGGTGAGGATCGTGGCCACGCTCGGCCAGCACGGCGTCCACTAAGTCGTAGCGAAAGGACTTATCTAGCAGCCACACCCGCAGGCGCTGCACAATGAAAGCCAGTGTCTCAGCCTGGATGCCTTCATCGGCAGCTACAGGGAGCAGAGTTGCCGTCTCGTGCAAGCCTTCCCTCAGGTCGAAGGAAATCCCCGCCCTGGCCAGAACTTGCACGATGCCCAGAGCCGCCCGTCTCAAGCCATAGGGATCGGCTGAACCGGTAGGTTTCAGGCCAACTGCGAATAGACCTAGCAGACTGTCCAGCCGATCAGCCAAGCCCACTACGATACCGGCCTTAGTTTCGGGGAGCCGATCGCCAGCGAAGCGGGGCAGGTAGTGCTCGAAAATCGCCTGGGCAACCTCAGGGTTCTCACCGGACCGTAAGGCATACTCCCGTCCCATTTCCCCCTGAAGGGAGGTTAGTTCCACCACCATCTGAGTAGCCAAATCCGCTTTGCAGAGGTGGGCGGCTCGCACAGCCGTCGCCATCTCCGCCTCCGAAAGGCCAAGCATAGCGCTCAGACGGGGAACCAGTTGTTCCAATCTCCTCGCCTTGTCCAGTACAGAGCCTAACTGCTCCTGGAAAGTCAGAGTTTCCAGACGAGGCAGGAACTCTTCCAGCGGCTTCTTCGTGTCGGCCTGGTAGAAGAAATCGGCGTCGGCGAAACGAGCCCTGAGCACCTCCTCATTGCCTCGCCGCACGATGTCCAGGTGCTGATGGTCTCCGTTCCGCACGGCGATGAAATAGGGCAACAAGTCAATGGGTTCTAAGTCAACACGAGGTTTGTCTCCTTGTTGCCTCACCACCGGAAAATACCGTTGGTGCTTCTTCATGACGGTAACGAGCACCTCTGGAGGGAGTTTCAGATATTCGGTATCGAAGGAGCCAAGCAGGGCAGTGGGACACTCTACCAGATTGGTTACCTCGTTCAGAAGGGCTGGATCATCGGGGACTCGACCGCCCACTTCGGCCGCCAGCTTGTCTACCTGCTCGCGGATCATCTGACGCCGCTCTTCCCTGTCTACCACGATGCTGTTGGCTTCCATGAGCGTGAAGTAGTCCTCTGCCCTCTGAACCGCGATCTCAGGCGAACCCAGGGGTCTGAGCCCTCGCGAGGTGCGACCGCTGCTCACCCCTGCGTACTCGAAGGGGACAACGGTATCGCTCAGGAGGGCTACTATCCAGCGGATGGGGCGGGGGAAGGACACATTGGCGGCGTTCCAGCGCATTGAGAGTGGGAAGTGCAGATTGGCGATGAGCTCGGGCAGGAGGGTGGTCAGCACCTCAGCGCTTGGCCGCCCCTCCTCTACCTTGATGGCGACAACGTACCGACCGCTGTCCAATTCACGAACCTCCAGGCTCTCTACAGCCACTCCCTGGCTCCTGGCGAAGCCTTTGGCCGCCTGAGTGGGTAGTCCTTCTTCGTCGAAGGCGATCTTGGCCGGAGGCCCTTTCACCAACATTTCTTCGTCCCGTTGTCTGGCAGCCAGGTCCTCGATGTAGACGACCAGCCGCCGGGGCGTGCCCGTCACCCGAATCGGGCCATGTTCCAATCGCGCTTCGGCCAACAGCCTGGGCGTGAGTTCCTCCAACTGAGCGATGGCGGAGTCGAGGTCGCTTGTCGGCAGCTCCTCAGTTCCGATTTCAAGTAAAAAGGGCAATGAGGTGTGGGGTAATGGGGTAATACGGGCTTCCTGTTGCCTCGTTGCCTCCTCGTCTTGTTGCCTCGTTGCCTCTCGGAGCCACGGGAACCCCATCTCCTCCCGCTGTTTTACATATCCCTCAGCCACGATGCGCGCCAGTTCCCGCATTCTGGCGAAGTACCTGGCTCGTTCGGTGACGCCGATGGCGCCACGGGCATCCAGCACATTGAAAGTATGGGAGCAGCGGAGGAGGTAGTCGTAGGCTGGGATGACCAGGCCCTGGGCCAGTGCATCTTTGGCCTCGGCTTCGTAGAGGTTGTACATCTGCTGTAGGCGGCTGACATCGGCTATCTCGAAGTCGTAGGTGCAGTGCTCGATTTCGGGCTGGAGGAGGATGTCGCCGTAAGTGTGGCGGCCATCCCAATCAATCTCCCAGACGCTGCGGACTCTCTGGAGGAACATGACGATGCGCTCCAGGCCGTAGGTTAGCTCCACAGAGACAGGATCGAGGTCAATGCCCCCCGCCTGCTGGAAGTAGGTGAACTGGGTGATCTCCAGCCCGTCGAGCCAGACCTCCCATCCCAGCCCCCAGGCTCCCAGAACTGGCGACTCCCAGTTATCTTCTACGAAGCGGATATCGTGCTGGCGCAGATCAATGCCCAGCGCCTCCAGGCTCTCCAGGTAGAGCTCCTGGGGGTTCCCAGGGTCAGGTTTGAGGATGACCTGGTACTGGATGTGCATTTGCATGCGGTTGGGGTTCTCGCCATAGCGACCATCGTCGGGGCGGTAGGAGGGCTCCACGTAACCCACGTTCCACGGCTCCGGCCCCAGGACGCGCAGCACGGTGGACGGATTCATGGTACCTGCCCCAACCTTTTCGCTATAGGGCTGCCAGATGAGGCATCCCTGATCGGCCCAGAAACGCTCGAGCCGCATAATGACTTCCTGGAATGTCAGCGGTTTAGCCAT
>CAZRSI010000048.1:0-3585 GCA_964602575.1 uncultured Anaerolineae bacterium | reverse complement strand
ATCTACCTATTTCTCAAGCGCTGTTTGATCCTTCCCAGGGCTCTGGTGACCTCAGGTAGCTCGCTCTCCATTGCTACCTTTTCCAATACTGGGAGAGCTGTCTCATCCCCGATTTCTGCCAGGATCTCGGCTGCTTCCAGCCGTACACTTCCATCGCTGTCTCTCAGTGCGCTGAGGAGAGGTTCCACGGCTGGCTTGCCTATCTCTCCCAAGGCTTCGACTGCTCTTCTGCGCACTTCCTTAGCGCTATCCAGTGCGCGGGCGAGGGGTTCAACAGCCCTCTCGTCTCCTATCTCGCCCAACGCCGAGGCAACCATCTCGCGCACTCGCCAGTCACCAATCAGGGTATTGATGAGAGAGTCCACTGCCCTCTCGCTCCCTATCTTCCCCAGTGCCGAGGCTGCCTCCTGGCGTACGTTTCCAACCCCCACCTTCAGCGCATTTATGAGAGGGTCCACTGCTTTCTCGTCCCCTATCTCGCCCAGCGCCTCCGCTGCCTGAGCGCGAACATCCTCATCGGAATCCTCGAGAGCGGCGATAAGGGGTTCCACAGCCCTTTCGTCTCCTATCTCGCCCAATGCCTCCGCTGCCCTGCGGCGAACGTGCTCATCGCTGTCCTGAAGTGCGTCAATGAGAGGTTCCACAGCGGCCTCGTCTCCTATCCTCCCCAGCGCCCAGGCTGCATGGGCCCGGGCGACTCGGTCCTCGCTCTCGAGCACCCTGATAAGAGGCTCCACAGCCCTGTCGTCTCCTATCTTCCCTAGCGCCCAGGCTGCCTGCCCACGGACCTCGCTATCTTCATCGTTGAGTGCCCCGATGAGGGACTCCACAGCCCTGGCATCGCCCATTTCACCCAATGCTTTGGCTGCCTCCCGGCGCACCTGTTCATCTCCGTCTAAGAGGGCTCTAAAGAGAGGCTCCACAGCTTGTCTATCCCCGATTCTGCCCAAAGCCTGGGCTGCTTCCCAGCGCACATCCCCGATGTTATCTTCCAGCGCTCTGATGAGCGCCTTAACGGCCCTCGCGTCCCCGATGTTGCCCAACGCCTGAGCGGCGCTGAGGCGAACATCGCCGTCGCTATCCTCGAGTGCTTTGATCAGCGGCCCCACCGCCCTTTTGTTTCCGATCTTCATCAGTGCTCCGGCTGCGTGGCGACGCACTTTCCAATCGCTGTCCTTGAGGGCTTCGATTAGCGTCCCAACAGCTCTGCTATCGCCTATTCTCTCCAATGCTTTGGCAGCGTGACGGCGCACTTCCCAATGAGTGTCCTTGAGGGCATTGATAAGGGGTTCGACCACCCTCTCATCGTCCATTTTCGCCAAGGCCAGGGCCGCATTGGCCCGCACCTTTTGCTCCTCGTCCTGGAGGGCCTGGATGAGGGGACCAATGGCCCTCTTGTCTCCGATTTTGCCGAGGGCTTTAGCAGCCTGTCCACGGACTTCGCCGTCGCTGTCCTTGAGGGCCCTGATGAGGGGCTCGACAGCCCTTTCGTCGCCTATCTCGCCCAGCGCCTCGGCTGCCTGTCGGCGCACGCTTGCTCCGCTATCGCCGAGGGTGTTGAGCAGGGGCTCAACCGCTGGCGGGCCTATTTTCACCAGGGCCAGTGCTGCACTTTCCCGGGCCAGCCGGTCGCTATCCCTGAGTGCCCTGATGAGCGCATCAACGGTCCTATCATCGCCTATCTTCACCAAGGCCTCGGCTGCCTGTCGGCGCACATGCTCATCACTGTCCTGGAGAGCGTCCATAAGGGGCTCAACAACTCTCTCGTCGCCGAGCCTCATGAGAGCCTCTACTGCCCTCCGACGCACCCGCTCGTCGCTGTCTTTGAGCGCGTGAATGAGAGGCTCGATGGCCCTTTTGTCTCCTATCTTCCCCAAGGCCAAAGCGGCCTGCCCCCGCACACTACCATCACCATCCTTAAGGGCGTGGATAAGAGGCTCCACAGCCCTCTCGTCCCCCATTTCGCCCAATGCGGCGGCAGCCTCCCAACGCATAGCGCCAAAGCTATCTCTGAGCACCCCGATGAGGGGTTCAACAGCCCTCTCATCTCGAATCTCCCCCAAGGCTAAGGCGGCCTCCCAGCGGATGCTCCAGTCCTTATCCGAGAGGGCACAGATGAGCTTGTTCACTATCCGCTCGTCCCTGGAGGCGATTTCTTTGATTTCATCATATCGCTTTTCTTTCAAAAGCTTTTTCACATTTGGCCCGAACAGCCGATTGAACAACCCCACTTTGGCCTCCTTTCTTTTTTGGCGGCCCCTCTGATGCGCCCTGGTTAACTAAATTTGTCTGCGCAAGGTATTGAGGAATGCCACCGATTTCAAGCTGCGCTCCAAGAGATAGGTGATGTAATCATACATCACTGTTTCTAGCTCCTTGTGCAGGGTACGACTCAGGCGAAGGCGGCAACAAGTGTTATAATCCCTCGTTTGCAGGAAACGCAACACTTTCAAAGCGTTCAGGCTGATCTCCCTGGCACGCCGATGGTTCTGGCGGCAGTTGGCACAGATGACGCCGCCATCGGCGGCGCTAAAGAAGTTGGTCGTCGGTTCGATTCGATTATAGCAAACCACACACTGAAAGAGCTGAGGACGGTAGCCCAGCAAAGATAGAAGGTGTAATTCAAAGAAGCGGGTGGTCAGGTCCAGATCGGAAGCATCGCCCAGCCAGCCCAGCATGGCCAACAACAAATCGAAGAGAGGTTGGTTCTCGACTCCTTCTTCCACGAAAAGATCCATTAGTTCAGCGACGTAATAGGCATAGCCAGTGCGCAAAAGCTCCTCTCGCAGGGGGCGGAAGGCATGGATGGTCTCGGCCTGGGTCACGATGTCCAGGTTTCGCCCCTTGGCGATGAGAAGCTGACTGTGGGTGAACAGCTCCAGGTGCCCGCTCTTGCGACTGGTGAGCTTACGCACCCCCTTGGCAATGGCCCTGATCTTGCCCAGTTTGGGTGTGTAAAGGGTCAACAGGCGGTCAGCTTCGCCGAAATCGCTCCGCTTTAACACTATCGCCTCAGTTCGATAAAGGCGTTCCCGTCGCATCACCAATGTCCAATATCCAATACCCAATAGCTATATTGGATATTACCCTCCCCTGACCGTCCCGTACCTGTACGGTCTTTCCCAGTTCTTGGCCATTTTCTCTTGATAGAGCTTCTCGGCGTCCAGGCCCAGGGCTGAGAGAAGGTGCAGGATGCGGATAATGGCGTCAATCAGCTCCTCGCCCACAGCTTCCAGAGGTTGGCCTTTCTTGTAGCAGTCGCTGGCCTCGGATATTTCGCTGTGGATGAGGGCCAGCATCTCCCAAATGCGCTGGGGGTCAGACGAGAATCCCTTGGCATCGCACAGGGCCCGTACCTCGGCCATTTTGATGTTCAGGCCAACCTGCTCCATTTGCGCTTCTCTCCAAAGCTCTCCCAATTAAGCTCAATTATACCATCAGCCTTACCAAGATGCAAATAAGATTATCGGCTTGGGCCTGCGCAGCAGGTCGGGGGGTGTGGGGGTGTCCCCCCAAATCCCCTTTTCTCGTCGCCGGTGTGGGGCATTGGCCCAGTCAGCTCCACCCTGAGGAGGAAAAAGTGGG
>CAZRSI010000047.1:0-14396 GCA_964602575.1 uncultured Anaerolineae bacterium | reverse complement strand
CAATTCGCGGTTTACAACCAGCGCCAAAAAGTGTATAATTGAAAATAGACCTAGCGGAGGAGGGTTCTCATGTCAACCTCACATCCTCTCGTTCAACTGGCTAGAGATACCATCGAAAACTATGTGCGTCACGGAAAGATCATCCAGCCGCCAGAAAAACTGACGCCAGAGATGAAGAAGCGAGCCGGCACCTTTGTCTCCATTCACAAACATGGAATGCTGCGGGGATGCATCGGCACTATCGAGCCCACCCAGGCCAACGTGGCTCAGGAGGTGATCCAGAACGCCATCTCCGCCGCCACCCGCGACCCTCGCTTCCCCCCGATCACCCCGGATGAACTGGCCGACCTGGACATCAAAGTAGATGTCCTCAGCGAGCCCGAGCCGGTGAAAAGCCTGGAAGAGCTTGATCCCAAGCGCTACGGTGTCATCGTGAAAAGCGCCAGGGACTGGCGGAAGGGACTCCTGCTGCCGGACCTGGAAGGGGTGGACACAGTGGAGTATCAGGTGGAGATCGCCCGCCGCAAGGCCGGCATCCTGCCCGGCGAGCCAATAGAGCTGTATCGGTTCGAGGTGGTGAGATACATCTGATCCTCCGGTGGGGCAGGGCTTACCCCTGCCCAAAGGGCAACCGCAAGGGTCGCCCCCACACGCCTCGGTAAGGGCAGCCTTGCCCCTCCCCTTGGGCAAGAGAGGAGGCATCGCCTCCACACGCCTCGGTAGGGACAGGGCTCGCCCCTGCCCAAAGAGCAGCCACAAGGCTTGCCCCTACACGCCGTGAAAAACAACACCCCATACTCTCGGTGTGGGGTGCCTTGACCTATGCGAACGGTAGCTCATCCGCTGCCGCTCCGGTACTCGTGTCCCCCTATTCCTCCTTTTAGCAACTCGATACCGTGGGGGAGAGCAGGCAAGATCACCTCCAGATCCTCCCGCACCGCCTTGGGGCTGCCCGGCAAGTTGACGATGAGAGTCCGCCCACGGATGCCGGCTACGGCGCGAGAGAGAATGGCATGGGGCGTGATCTCCAGGCCCTTGGCCCGCATGGCCTCGGTCAGACCCGGCGCTTCCCGCTCAATCACCGCCTTGGTGGCCTCGGGCGTGACGTCCCGGGGCCCAAACCCCGTCCCACCGGTGGTGAGGATCAAGTCAAGGCCAACCTCATCGGACCAAACCATTAATGTACTTTTGATTATGTCAACCTCATCAGGCACCACCGACTCCAACTTCACCTCGGCTCCCAGACGCTCCACGACCATTTGGTGGATAAGCGGCCCGCTCAAATCCTCCCGCTCCCCGCGATAGCTGCTATCGCTAATGGTCAAGATTCCCACACTAATCACGGGAAAACCTCCCTATCGAAAACCACCGATAAACCACAATCCCATAGCCACCACACCCAATAAGGCCGTAGAGGGTAATAGCGTCCGATATAACGGAGCCCAATCGGCGTGAAAGTAATCTCGTGTCAAAGCCAGGCAGAGGTGCATCGGAGAGAGAAGCACTCCGATGAAGCCGGCTGCAAAGGCCAACACTGCGTAGTTGAGATAGGCCACACTGCCAGAGATGAAAGGGAGCAATAGGGGAAAACTAATCCCTACCATTGAGACCGTTAGGCCAGTTAACAACCCCAGGACTCCAGGCACAACAATGACGACCACCACTGGGGCAACCCCCCAGGACATAAGAGCTGTTGAGAGGGTATCGGCCGCCCCGCTGGCCTCTACTATCTGCTTGAAGATCATGATGCTGAACACAAGCAGGGCAGTACGGGGAGAGAGGCTCCGCCGCAGCACCTTACCGAGTGCGCGGGGCTTCATACGATTCACTAGAGCCACCAAAATGATAGCCACCGTGAGACTCAGCGCCAGCTCCCACCCCAAACCGAGGCTGAGGAGGATCACCAATGCAATAGGCCAGATACTGGAAGCTAAAACCTGAAGGTTATGCCATCGCTCCGCCCCCCCGGCCGGATTCCCGCCCTCTTCCATCCGGCCGATCTTACGCAAGCCTATCAGAGCGCCGGCTAGGATTGCGCCCAGGCTGAGGGGGAACTGAGCCAGCATCAATCGCGACAGGGGAATGCCCAGCAACCCTGCTGCCAACACAGGAGCCGGGTACAGAGGAAAAACATACTCCCAGACGTGGCGAAACCAATAGTTGAGGTAGGTCTTCCGCTCCGGTCCGAGACCTAATTTGGTGGCAACCTCCTCGATCATGGGAGCCGAGAGCATCGCTCCGCCCGGCATGGGCAACAACCCAATGAGAGCGGGAATGCTGGCCAGCACCACCCGACGGTCTCCGATGATCTCCTGCAGCGAATCGACCAACCTTTGCATGCTGGCCACCTCTCTCATCAACTCACCCAAGGTAGTGATGAGCAACACCGCTGCCACCAGGCGGAGAGTTGTGGGATTGAGCATCGCAACCAACCCCTGCTCCAGAATTTGGAGTGGGGAAAGGCCAAACAGCACTCCCAGCAAGGCCGAGCCCAGCAGCAGCACATATCCCAGATTCCAGCGCCGGCCGAGCAGCAGGACAATGAGACCGAAGACTAAAGCTAACTTAAGCATCCACTTATCTTCATTTGCCCGCCGCTCACATCCTCAGAAAGGCATCGGCGTAGATGACTTTGTTGGTCAGGATCTGAATGGTCTTGTAGATCGCCACCTGTTCTGAGCCTCCCATTCAATAATGGCATCGGACGGATAGTTTTCCGATAGAATGATGCTATCAGGAACCTGAAAAGTCAAGGCTCACTGCTGTTCGCCTACTTCGATCTGGGTCAGGAGCACGCGGTCGCCTCCCAATTTCAGGGAGAGACGTTCGATGCCCCGATAGGTCGTGTAAAGCCCCACCTCAATAGTATAAAGTCCTGGAGGCGTGTCGGGGAGAACGAGGATTTCGAACTTATCCCTGATAACTGTACCCTTCTTCCAATAGGAAGTTGGATAAGCATCGTTGCCCGCTATCTTGTCATGCTGACCGTAGATGCGCTCGTCCTGGCTGATGAGGTGGGTGAAAACCAGATAGTCCCGATCCATCTCCTGCAGGGCTTCCCAGTACAGCGCCAGGTGCAGGATTTGACCCGGCTCAGCTTGAAAGGAGTCCAGATCGTAGCCCAGGAGCTGGATCTGGTCAGCGAAATTAACCTGGTAGCGATGTTCCGGGCCGGTTGCGAAGCGCGGTTGATCCCTCACAGAGAATAGCAGCACTGCAAACTCGTGGTGAAAGTTGCGGCCAACCTCCAGGCGCGGGCAATTCGACATCAACTGATCCAGGATGACATCGGTGGGATCCACAATGCGATTCTGCCAGAGCACCAGCCACAGCCTCTCTCGCCCCTGGGCGATTGAGTTCAGTTGCTCGGCTGCCCGATAATCGAGAGGATCTTTCGTCGAAACCACCAGGTGGTCGGGCAAAGGGTAAATAGGCAAACTGTCTTGATAGTAATAGGTGAAAGCCGGAAGCATGTGCCCCCCTACCAGGATGATGGCATCTTTGGACTCGGCATGGGAGCTGATGTATTCGGCCACAGAGCGAAAGTCGGGCCTGCTGTATTTATCCTCGAAATAGTAATTGGCCAAGGAGCTAGCCGATGCCACGCTGACAAAGCCTAAGGAGCATAACAATCCGACTAGCGCTGCTATGCCAAGCAGGCGGGAACCCTTGACCCAGGGGGTGCAATTTGAAGCCAGCTTCGCCAACCCGATGGCTATCATCAGACAGAAAGCCGGCAAGGCCACCAGCAGGTAACGTGGTGCGAATTTGGGGCGATGGTAGGAGATAGCAAAAAGGGCCACAATTGGCACCGCCAGATAGAGAAGAACGATCCCCAAAGCCGCTGAGCTAGCCTTCCCCTTTTTCGCTTCCCATAACGGTTCGATCACGCCCGCCCCAGCCAGCACAACAAAGCCCCAAGTCGCCAACTCGGCAGCTTTCCCCTGCATGGTCCGGCCCACGCTGAAGGCGGTGAAGGTGTCTTTGGTAGCAGCCAGCAAGCTGAGAGCACCCTCCCAATAAGTGACACCAGTCATGAATTCCTCCACCGCAAAGCCTGCCCAGGGCAAGAAGCCGATGGCAATGCTCAATTGAGTGACTGCCCAGTAGCGGAAGGGCCGCTTGGCCTTTCCCCGCAACCACCATATCAGGAAGACGAGGTTCTCGAAAACAATGATAAAGGCAAAGTAAAAATGAGTATAAAGGCCCAGAAGGTTAAGCACTGCGCAAAACCAGAGAGGCTTCGTCTTCCAGGTGCTTAGGAACTTGAGGAAGACATAAACTGACGCTAAGCTTAGCGTCACAGCCATGGTATACATCCGCGTCTCTTGGGAGAACCATATATGGAAAGGGGAAATAGAAAGCAGCAAGGCAGCCCAGAATCCTACCCCACGGCCCACGAACCTCTCACCCAGCTTGAACAGGAGAGCCACTGCTATCACTCCCCACGTCAAAGAGAGGTATCTGACGGAGAACTCGCTTCGACCGGCCATCTTCATCCAGGAATGGAGCACAATAAAATAAAGAGGTGGGTGATCAGCAGTCGAGATCTCCGCCAACATATTCCCTATGTCTTGCCCGGCAAGGTAAACGCTGAGCCCTTCGTCATACCAAATGCTCTGGTGATCCAAGCGATAAAGCCGCAGGGCAAAAGCCAAGATAATGATGCCGATTATGGCCACTCTGCCCAAGTCAAGATGCTTACTCATTGCTCTATCGCCAGACGGTCAGGCATCGAATGGTCCGTGATCAACGGGTATCTGGTACTCGGGCCACCAGACCAAGGACGACCTGACCACTCGACCACTCGGCTAGGCCAGGTATAGCCTACGCCCCACTCTGATTATCAGACTTATCACGGGATCAACAAATTTGCCTTTCCTCACCACGACGTAGGCCGACAACCCACCTAGCAACGCTCCGGCGATGACATCCAGGGGATAGTGAACGCCACAGTAGATGCGGGACAGGCCAAACAGCGTGGCCAGCACGAAAAAGAGGGCCCCCAGCCAACGGTTGTGCAACCAGATAGCCGTGGCCAAGGAAAAGCCAACCGTGGCAGGGTTACTGGGGAAAGATGAATCCGTGGGCTTATAGAAGAGCAAATTAACCTCGTGGCCAACGAAGGGGCGGGGGCGAAAGTAGACCAGATTGCACAGCTTCAGAACAATGTTAGCAACAAACAAGGCGATGACCGCCCTGAGCACAGCCCTTTGGTTCCGCTCTCTTTCGGCTTGATCCCGCCCCTCGAACCAAAGGGCAATCAGAATCAGAGACATCAGGGTGGTTATAAAGTATTCATTGACCAGCAGACGCGCCAGGCCATCCAGGAAAGCATTGCGGCCTGCCAGGTTATTGATCAGCCGAAACAACCAAAGATCAAGAAACATGTTGCTTACAGATTCTCCTTGAACCAATTAGCAACCAGGGCCAAGGTCTTCGAGCTACAAGGGAGCCCGATGTGTCCTTCTCCTGGCAGCAATTTCAGCTTACCTCGCGCTATCGCCTCAGCAAGGGTTGCACGAACCGCCTCGACAGGGATTATGCCGTCCTGATCGCCGTACACCAACAGCAATGGGCGGGAGTCCAATTTGCTTATCGAATCCAGCACATCCAGCTCAGCCACCAAATCGCCTCTTTCTCGAAAACCAAACCACCGCACGGCCTTGAAATAGGGCATCTCCTTCAGGATGCTCAACCCTGGCTTGGTATTGGCCTGATCCAAGTAAGGGGCCAGCGCCAGCACAGCAGCGATCTGTTGGTCAGTCGCAGCAGACCGGATAGCCACATCGCCCCCCAAGCCGACGCCCAGCACACCGATACGCTCCGAGTCGACGTCATCTCGTTGGGCGAGGTAAGCCACCGCGCCAGGTAATATACCAAGCACCTCAGGATAGCGAAGCTCCTTTTCAGGACCCCAATCTATGGCCAGGACGATGAAGCCGGCCTCAACCAGGTCAGCCACCAAGGGGAGCGAGGAGAGGGTTCCTTCAGAAGGATCAGGTAGGGCGCAAATGGCCGCCCTGGGCTGGCCTGTTTCTTCAGCCGGCAGGTAGAGCGTTCCTCGCAGTTGTTGCCAGGAGACAGCTTCATGACGAAAGTGCCCCCTGGCTTTCAGGGCGGCCCTCTCTTGATGCTGGAATCCCTGGAGAGCAGAGGACGCGCTCAGAGTGAAAGTCAGGGCGCAAATACCGGCTGCTCCGAAGAGGATCACCAGTTCAGATCCAGCCAGGCCGGGGACGAAGACTTCCGGTGTGGTGGCGAAGAACCATACGAAGGCCCCCACTGTGAGGGCTACGCCCAGCAGATAGCCCAGGGCGGGGTTTCTCGATCCCCGCAGCGAGAGGCCAGTCAGCTTGTGGCGGGCCGCCACTAACTGCAGGACGCCCAGGATGGCCAGGAAGGCAAGGAAGAAATAGTGTGCGGCCAGCTCTACGGTTACAAAGTTCAGCATTTGGCCCCCCGCGACTTGCTACTAAACCGGGTCACTTTCTCGATTGCCAGATTGAGGCTAAGACGCAAGGCCATCCTATTTAAACTGACCTACGTCTTCAGGTAGCCGTGGGCGTAGATGACCTTGTTCTCCAAAATCTGGACCGTCTTCCAGATAGCTACCTGTTCGGGGTCGTCCATGTCCACCAGCGAGGGGTCCAGTTCCTCCATGGCAGCAGTGGCGTCGTAGAGGTTGACCAAGAGCTCTCCAACAGGAGTGCTGGTGTCCCGCTCCTCGACGATCCTGATGAACTCATTTTGCTTCTCGTCCAAGGGGTTGGCGATGGCCGCGTCCAGGCCAGCAGCCATGAGCATCACCAGGTAGGTGCGGTTGATCAGGCTTCGCTGTTCCCAGGGCACATCGTTGGAGATGTTAGATAATCCCACCACGGTCATGGGCGGCGGATCAGCCATCTGCTTGAAGTATCGTAGGGCCTCCAGCGTCTGGGGAGCGTAATCCTGCATGCCCTGCACGGTCAGCACCAGGGGATCGAGATAGAGGTCCTCCATAGGGATGCCCAGCTCCATGGCCTTGGGAATCAACACGCTCATAGCCAGCTCCGCTCGACCCTCGGCGGTGGGGGGGATGGTCTTTTCCATGGTCAGGGCGATGACCTTGGCGTTGTACTTTGCCGCCAGGGGCATGATGCTTTCCAGGCGCTCCGGATCGGCAGAGGCGGAATTGAGCATCGCCTGCTTATTGCAGCGCTTCAAACCAGCTTCGAGGGCAGCGACGTTGGTCGTATCCAGGCTGAGAGGGACGTCAACGACCTCTTGGACCGTATCTACAATCCACTCCATGACCTCGACACCGTGCCTCTTCTGGGGGCCGATGTTGAGATCGAGCATGCCCGCTCCGTGCTCCACCTGGGCCACAGCTTTCCTCTGGATGAACTCCGCATCCCTTTCCGCGATCGCCTTTTGCACCGCCTCAGTGCCGATGGTGATATTTTCACCAATGATTAACATATCTCCCTCCCTTTATGTTTTGCTTCATCTACCTTTCAACGAGTGACGTGGACGATGGCCGCAACCCTTCTCGTTTTAGCAAGCTCGTTAAATTCATCCACCATATCTGGCATATCGGCTTTTATTATCCTCACCCCTTTCTTCCCCAGAAGAGCTCTTGCATCGGGACTCAGACTGGCCATCCCACTGGTTCCCTTTCCAATGAAAACCACCCCGGGGGTTCCTTTTAACACGTGTTCAACTCGACCCCTTGTAAAGGTATGGCCATACTTCCTTCCTTCAACCTGGCCGGAGGGGAGTATGTAGACGTCGTGGTTATATTTCACCCCCTCTAGAGCCTGTTCTAAATTATTCAATCTCATATGCCTACTGCTTATCTAACATCACATGTTGTAAGATAATATCACGTGGGCTTGGGAGCGTTTATCCTCCTTGATCCCGTAGCCCGCTCTTTCGAGTATCCTTTTGACAGACAAACAGGCGGGTGAATCATCGGGCAGACCCAGCAATGATCTTCCATTGAGATTATATTCTTCTACCTTAGCATCATACTCTATCCTCCCCAAATAGATTCCATCCGTGGATTGGATACGCTCCTCCAGGCCCTCTTCAAATCTATGGTTCCCCACCAGGTAAAGATGATTATAGTGAAGCCCTATCGCCCCAGTGATGGCTTCGACCCTTCCTATGTGCTGCATGGATTTCGAGGAAGGATCCAACAGCACGAATAAGTCATTTATATCTGAGAACACTTTCCGATTCAAATGCTCCAACCCGGCTGGCGAATCAATTAGCACATTTGCATAGTTCTTAGCCAGCCTAGGGATGTTTAACTTAAGCAGCTCGTCCGGGACACAATAACAGCCTTTTGTCAGCTTTGTACCCAGAGCGATCAGGTCAAATTTTTCGCCCTCGTATAGGCACTCAGCTTGAAGTAGATAAGCCATTCGCTCGGGCAGGGCCATGGAACCCGGGCTTGCATCGCTCCTCCTCTCCTCGATGATGTCGTAAAGTGCGCTCGAAACAGTGGCTACCTTTGCTCTTTCCAAATCCACCCCCACCATCTCAGGCAGGCATTGATCGGGATCGAGGTCAATGAGCAGCAGTGGAGGATGCAGATATCTGGCAGCCAAAGCTACAAACGTTGATTTTCCAACTCCGCCTCTTCCTGTAGATACGATTTTCCTGGCCATTTCTACTCATTCAACCGCGTTCTTGCCATTCTGCCATTCAGGCTTAGTTGTAGGCCTCACGGGTCACTTTATCCGCCATGATGGGTTCAAGAAGTGGCTTCCACGCAGGGTCGTCCCACGTCCCTAGAAGCGTGTGCATATCAAGATACTTCGCCCAACATCTCAACCCCGCTTTCACGGAGTATGTCTCTGTGAAACAGCACCGTCCTGTCCCCGTAACAGCCTCGTCACCGAGGGGTATTGGCTTAGGTCGGTGTGAGGAAGGAAGAGGGCGGCGTTGAATTCGTCGAAGAAGGTGTTGTCAGCGCTCAACTCCAGATAGGTCATTTTCTCGGCGATTTCATAGACCATGCGACGCACATCTCGACAAAGAAGCGCGGAGTAGGCACCCAGGATGGAGGTATTACCTAGAAACTTGAACCTGTCCCAGGGCATGTCGGGCAGCAGCCCGATCTGGATGGCCTTCTCAATGTTGATGTGCTTCCCAAAGGCCCCACCGATGAGTACCTGCTCGACATCGGCGATGTTTAACCCCACGCTGCGCAGCAGAACCGAGATACCCGCTCGGACAGCGGCCTTGGCCCGCATCAGGTTGGCGATGTCCACCTCGGTGATGACAATGTCCTTTCCCGTCTCTGTCTCATCGCCCCAGGCGACGACGTACTCTGGGCCGTGTTTACCCTTCCGCACCCTTGGCGTGTCCAGGTCCAGGTTGACCCTGCCAGCCTTGTCTATCACTCCAGTGATGAACATCTCGGCCAGAAGCGAGATCAGTCCCGATCCACAGATGCCCTTTGGAGGAGCATTCCCAATGGTATTGTAGGTTGGCTCATAGGTATTGGAGTTGATCAATACCTCCTCAATGGCGCCAGTGGTGGCCATCATCCCATCCTCCACCCCAAATCCCTCGAAGGCAGGGCCAGCCGAGCAGGCACAGGTGATCAACCAATCGGCGTTACCTAAAACGATTTCGCCGTTAGTGCCGACATCCAGGAAGACAGTCAGCTTGTCGGTAGCGAAGAGGCCAGAACTGACCACTCCAGCAGTGATGTCAGCTCCCACGTAAGCGCCTACGCCTGGCAGGCAGTCTATAGTAGCCTGGGGGTTGATTTTAATGCCTATCTCCTCCGCTGTGACAAGCAGAGGATGGGTTACGGTGGGAATGTAGGGTTCGTAGCGAATGGATTCCGGAGGCATGGCCAGGAACAGGTGGATCATCACCTCGTTGCCAGCCACAGTCATCCGGTATATCTCTCGGAGATCTATCTCATGGCGGTGGCTCAACTCCGTCAGGAGGCTGTTGATGGTCTTGACCACCAAGCTCTGGAGGTGCTCCAGCCCTCCCTTTCTCTTCTCAGAGTAGATGATTCGGGAAATGACATCCTCGCCACAGGACGTCTGACCGTTATAGGCCGAAGCGATATCAATCACCTCCCCGCTCAGTAGGTCCACCAGGTAGACTACGTTGGTGGTGGTGCCAATATCCACGGCGACGCCCAGAGAGCTATCCGTGCGATCGCCGGGCACGAGGTCAATCAATCGGGGAGGGATATGGTCTTCGAGACCCCAGTGCCCTACGTCGAGGACCGCTGTCACCTTCCAATCCGCCTGACGCAACGTGGACGCCATCCTCCTGAGCAAAGGGAGGTTGACGGTGATATTGTCTATCCCGTATTGCTTAGCCAGCTCTCGCTTCAGGCGTTCGAGGTCGCTGGTTTGGTCGGCCAGGCTGGGAGGCTCAATGTCGAGGAAGAACTTGCTGATGGTTGGTTCCCTTCGCCAGTCGCACTCGACGGGCAAGGTGATCTCTTCGGGAGCCTTCTCGACAGAGACTACACGCTCGATTACCGCCTTGGGGGGAATGAAGATGACCGCATCACCCTCGACAGTCGCTTGGCAGGCTTGTACATAGCCCTGTTCCACTTCTTCGGGCGAGAGGTAGATAGTGGGGGGCTGATTAACCGGTCCATGCTCAACTCTGACCTTGCAGCGGCCACAGCGCCCCTGCCCACCGCAAGGGGTGGGGATTTCCAGGCCAGCCTTTCTGGCAGCCTCCACCAGGATGGTACCGATCTCAACTTCCACAGACTTTCCTGACGGCTCAAAAGCGACAACACACTTGCCCATAGATTCCCCTTGCTTATGCCAAGTGCAACCTTCGTCCTATCCCAATGCTCAAAGCCACCGAAGGCTCTGAGAATCTGCACCTATTACCTCCAAACCTCTTCCAAGTAGCGGGGGATCTCCATGGCCTCCTTGGGGCCGACCATGACCTCCCAGTCCCCTCCCAGCTCCTCCTCCAGCTCGCCCATGATGACGGCCACAAGGCCAGGGATGATGATCTTCCGATGGGAGATCTTATCGGCGACGCCGAATTTTTTCACGTCCTTGGCGATCCTCTCGGCGTCGAAATTGCCGGCCGCCCATGCGGTGAGCACGCTCATGCCCTCTGAGGCTGTGACCAATAGCCAGGATGGCACGCCCGAGGCCTCTATCTCGCCGGCCACGCTGAAGTAGGTCAGCGAGAAGTTGGTGGTGGTCAACAGAGGCGAATCGGCTGTTGGCTCGCCGAACTCGTAGATCCCGGGCTCCATCTGGATGGGCTCCCTAGGGTCAGTGTAGATGTTCAAACGCAAGGTTATCAGGGGATAGACCTCTGCTGGATCAAAGCGGTCGAGTACAATAAATCCGCCATATTTGGCAATGTACTGTCCGGCGAGGATGGTCTCCTCCTCAATCGAATCCGTCTTCTCGCCAGGGAAAGTGATAATTGGATAACCAAAGAGGTGGAAGTTATGCTTCAGCGCCAGGCGGCGGATCTGGGTCAGGACGCTTAACGAGTCGCTGAAGCCCCTCGTCCCGGGATCGAGGACTATGTCCTCCACCCCTGCCTCCTCCACTTTCTCCACGAGGCCAGCCAGCTCATTGAGTCCATCCGCCTCATAGACAGCCAAAGGGCACTTGTGCTTCTGAGCCAGTTCGACCATATCTGACCAATTCTCCTCAGTGGCCGCATAGATCAATGGGACTGTGTCGCCCAAATTCTCCAGGGCAGCGGCCATCACCTTTGGATCCTCGGCCATCAAGATAAGGGGGAGGTCGGTATTAGCTCGCACCGCCTTCAAGGCTTTCACATAGGCATTGGCCTCGCCTGAGGCGTTTTCCAAGGCAATGCCGTCGAGGCCAAACGTCATCCCCACAAGCTCCACGGAGTAGCCATCAACTTGAGATACAGTCTCCTCTATCTCCCCGATTGGCTGCGTATCCTTGACTCGCACCATCAATCCTGGCGGGTGATAGAAGCTCCTATCGTGGCGGAAGAGCTCCGTCTCATTGCCTACCTCGATCTTGTGTTCATCGCTTCCTATGGTTATCAACCGCATAGGAGGCCTCGAAGCAGCGATCAGGGCCGCCTTTGCCTCATCGGAAACGTAAGGGCAGGCATCGAGCTCAACCTGCTTGGCGGCCAGCTTCATGGCAAAGGCCAGACAGGTTGGGAAACCGCACTCCTTACAGTTTGTTTTAGGAAGTAGTTTGTAGATCTGAAGAGCATTCAACGGCATTTTCGTATCTCCTTATTTTAGGGGCAAATCCCACAAACAGCTAACTTCCAGCCATCATCTTCTCGATGAACCTTTTGACAACCTCGAGCGTTTTCGGATGGCGAATGGTGACGATGTCCGCTCCCGCATGAATGAGAGTGGTGGCTGTTAGCGCCTCCCAGTTGATGCTGCGCGTGAGCCAATCGCCCCAAGCGGCGGGGACATCCTTGTTTACCCTGAGCTCCTTCTGCCTCCAGCACTCCTCGCCCGTGAAGCAGATCATCGGCAATTGGGTCATCCTATCGCCCTGGAAGGCGGCGAGGCGCGTTCTCTCCATCACCGAGTAACCGTATTCGATCCCATAGCCTAAGGCCCCAGTGGTGGGGTCCACCAGAATGCGCTCTATGGGAAACCTCATGTCAGTGATGAGGATAACCATCTGTTTGGATAGGTTGACGTCCATGGGGGTGCTGGAGATAACCAATTGATTATGGGCCATGGCTGCTGCCACGATGGTGCGGTAGTTCTTCTCCTCACAGAGGCCTAGCGCTATCCGCTCCCCTTTAGCCGCCTCGGCCACGGCCACCAAAAGTTCGTTGTCCTGCTCGGCCTCGCCTGGCCCACGCACGATGAGGGGCAAACCGGTAGCCGCCAGCACCTTTTTCACCGTCTGAACAGCCTCCTCAGGAGTGGTTTTATTTCCATCCTCATCCTTACCTCTCAACCTCAGCATGATGAGGTCGGCGCCGTATCCCTCGGCCTTCTCAGCCCAGGCCGCAGGGTCATGCAACACATCATCGCCCCAAGTCTCCAAGAGCAAGGGAGACCAATCGTCGGGGTAATAGTCCTGTATCTCCATAGCGATCACCGGTGGATGAGGCATCTCCCCCTCGAAGCGCAGGAAAGGTAGAGTTGTCTCCCCGCCCACGGTGACCGTCTTGGCACGGGTGCCCCCTTCGTCCTCCGTTGCTCCCAAGGTGACCTCTATCACCGAACCGGTCCAATTCTCTTTCGGAATCTCTACTTCAACAGGCATTGATCTTCCCTCCAGTCTTCAGCATTCAGCTTTTAGCTTCCGGTTTTCAGTTACCCCATGCACCAAACCCAGCGCGTCCCCCGCATGTCCTTGACGATGTCAGTGGTGGAGACAACGCCCACGGGCTTCTTGCCAGTGGGGGTCATCTCCGTCACCAGCAGACGGTGGACGTCGGCGTCAACGGTGATGCGCACCACCTCCTCGAGCGGGGTATCGGGCCTGCAGACGATGACCCCTTTGTGCATGATATCCCTGACCGCTTTCCCGTCCATTCAAAACCTCCCGAATACTCATTGCCGTTTGGACGCTGATTACAACAGCGACGGCATGGTCAGAGCTGGATGCCCCTTCTCCTCCAAGAAGGCCAAAAGCTCCTCCGGGGTGGTGGCTATCGTGTGATCCGCTATCTTATCCAGCAGATCGGGCTCGCCTATCCTCTCGCAGACCTCCTGTAGCTCATTGCGCATGGTGTCCTTCAGGAACTTGCTCATCCAGACGATGCGCTTGAATCCTCCATCGGCGGAGATGAACTTCTTGCTAAGCATGTAGTATTTGCCAATGCCCATCACCCCTGGCGTCTGGATGCCCCCACCTACCATCCCGGCCAATGTGGAGAAGGTCATTCCCGCTGGGGTCATCGAGGGATCCTCCCGGCTGACAACCATAAAGCCATTGGCCTCGGGGATGATCATCAAGATGCACTCGAAGCACCCGCACGCCGTCATGGGGTTCTCCATGATGGAATACATGCTCACCCTCTCCACCGTCCCATGAGAGGCTGCCTTTGCGTATGCGTCCACCCCCGTGAAGTAGCCCTTAACCGGGTCGTAACACTCACCCTTCTTAATCGGCTGGTTTGGCCCCCTGGGATTGATCTGGTAGCATGCCTTGCAATCCAGCCAGGTGTAGGCCCCGCAGAGCCCTATCCGCTCCGGGCTGACTACGCAGACATGGTTAGGGGCAAACGACTGGCAGAGGATACAGCTGTAGAATGTATCAACATCCTCATCGGTCATCTCGCCTAAGCGCCTGTTGCGGAAATCGTAGGCCTCACGGGCTATCTCCAGCCACTTCTCCATCTCATCTTTATCGGTGATGATCTTCACCTGGACCTTATCCACGATTTCTCCAAATTCCTCGTGGAGGGCGGCCCATATGATCTCT
>CAZRSI010000046.1:0-14505 GCA_964602575.1 uncultured Anaerolineae bacterium | reverse complement strand
CACTAGGCTGTGTTTTGCGCAAAGCGGGACAACGCCAGTTCTTCCACCGGCAAGTCCAGTTCCTGACCAGTGATCATCTGGCTGATCAGTTTGCCGGTGATTGGGCCCATGGTAATCCCTTCGCCCTCGTGGCCGGTAGCAACGTAGAAGCCCTTCACCGTATCGGCTTCACTAATGATCAGCAGCAGATCAGGAGTATAGGGTCGCAACCCGGCGTAGGTGCGAATGGCATGGATGTCCTTCAGGGCGGGCAGAAAGCGCAGGCAGCAAGCGACCATCTTGCCGATGGCTCCGCTCCAGGCCCCGGCCGCGTTAACTACGATTCTGGTGAGAATCCGCCCAGCGCTTGTGTTGACTGCTGCTATCGTCCCATTGGAAAGCTCAATGTCCGTCACCTCGGTGAAGGTTTGGATGGTCGCTCCTAGCTGTTTAGCCGCTTGTACAAAAGCCCAGGTGGCGAGAATTGGTTGGACCGTGGCATCATCTGGAAAATAGAGCCCTCCGGCCACGTCAGGAGCCAGATGCGGCTCTAATTCGGCTAGGTCTTTTTCATCGAGAAGCCCGCAGTTCGGTATTTTGCAGCGCTTGGGCCGTACGCTCAAGCGCTTGCATGCTCGCAGGGCTATCAGGTACGGTAGAGGTTTCCCGCCCTATTGTATTCGATATCCAGTGGGAGCTGTTCAGCCAAAGCTGCATAAAGCCGCCCACTGGCTACTGTCAGCTTGCGGCCAATGCCCTCATTGATGTGGCCAATGCCAAACTGACAAGCTCCTGAGACACCCGACGCTATGCTGCCCCTCTCCACAAGGTGAACTTTCAGTCCCCCCTGGGAGAGGTAATAAGCACAACAGGCACCAATGATTCCTCCACCAATCACTACTACATCAGGGAGCACTGCCTTGCTCCCCCTTTACACGCTGCTTTATTGTTCCATCAGACTCGATCACCAGATAATCCCCTTCTTGGATTGAAGCAAAGTCGTCCGGCGACAGAACTATGATGGGCACAGTTTTGTGATACAGTTCATCTGCTATTATCGCCCCCAAAGCCAGGATGGGGTCCAAACGCAGGTTGATTATCGCTGCGGGGGCCTTGCCCGTTTTTATGCTTTCCAACAAAACAGCACTGGCCGTGCTGGACCCTCTGCCCTGGGGGAAAACAAACACTTTGCCCGTCACGATGGCTCCCGAGCGCTCGTGTCTGCGGTCAATGATCTGACCGGTCTGAGGGTTCAATCCGCCCCAGAAACTCAACGGCTCTTTGGATACAAGGGCTGGCCCTTCAGCGTAACCGGCTACCACCACCCTGCCAGTCATAAGCCTGTCCACAGCATTTCTCCTTGGTAGACACGTCCCTCAATGGCCGATTTGACACAGTCAGCCAGGCTTCCAAAAGCCACCTGCACGCCCAGCTCGCCTGGCGCATAATATGCCTGTTTCCCAGAATTGGTCATGATGGTCTTTACGTGGGGAGAGAGGATGGGGCAGTGAAAATCACAGGTATCCAAAACAATCTCGATCCCAAACTTTGTTAGCGATTCCAACAGATCGCTTCTTTGTAGTAAGGAATAGGTTAGTTGATTGGTCAGGATAATGAAACGAACGGCTGAGTGTACCGAGCGACCTTTGGCTGCCAACACAAGCTGTGTCAATTGTTGGAATTCGGCGAAGGAAAAATGCGGACAGCCAAGAACCACTGCGTCCAGGTCAGCCCCTGCCTCCGCAGTAGAGAGAGCTGCTTGCGCTTCTCTCAAGTCAGCAGGTCCAACATCAATAACCATTTCAGGGGCCGCACCCTGGAAGGCTTCCTCAAGGGTGTGGGCCTCAGGGGTTAAGCCCACAGCGTGAAAGAGGCCAACTGCGCCAGAAGAAGCAGCCGCAGCGCCCATAGCCTTCAGTTGATCGCTGGTGGCTTCTGGAGGCAACCCCTCAATGACTGGGATCTTGTCTTCCGCCACCCGACCGATAAAGTAGCCAAGCACGGGGTAAAAAGTATCATCGTGGAGCACTTCCGGGGTCAGGTCCACCAGGCGCAACAGAATTTGCCCTCTACGGTTTTGTTTTAAGTGCAAGCCGTACTTGGGCACCCGCCCGGTTATCGCAGCACAGATGTCTATGTAATCCCCATAGCGATTGGTCCTGGCCCCGAGAACCGAGTTGGCATAGACGATGGCGTTCGATTCAGCCCAAGCGATTTGCTGGCCAAACCTGGGGGTAAGGTAGCCCTGATAAGGCGCGCAAGTGCAGGTGGGGATGCAACCCATGTCGGTATAGGCCTTGATCTGTCGAAGAGCCTTCTGGGCATAATCTTCGGGAATCCCCAACTCTTCCCATTGCTGGATATCGAGGGGAACCATGTTCAAGGTCGTGGGAATTGAGACCTTGCCTCCCAAAGCGGCCAAGGTTTCCGCAAACTCCAGGCCGGCTTCGCTCAACAAACCCACGCCGTCAATATGCGCCTGGGTCACATCCATCATCTCCTCGGCGCCATAGACCTCGGCCATCCGTACCAGGATGGACATAGCCAGCCTAGCCGCTGCGCCATACTCGCCATCTAACATGCGTTTATCTTTATCACTCAGCGTTACGGACATCTTCTTTCCAGGTGCGTATCAGTATGAAATGCTTGCACAGCGGCTATCTTCCGCCGAGATATGCTTTCAGCACCCTCTCGTCTCGGAGGAGTTCCTGCCCGGTTCCCTCTAAGGTGATGGTGCCGACCTCCAGAGCATAAGCTCGATCGGCCATGGACAAAGCGGCGCGGGCATTTTGCTCAACCAACAGAATAGTGATGCCCTCGTCGCGAATCTGCTTGATGGTATCAAGAACGGTTTCCACCAGTATGGGCGCTAATCCCAGGGAAGGCTCATCCAGCATCAAGAGCCTGGGTTTGGCCATCAATGCCCGGCCTATGGCCAGCATCTGCCGTTCCCCTCCGCTCAGGGTGCCACTGGATTGGTGAAGGCGCTCCTCCAGAACAGGGAACAGGTTGAAGACTCTGCGCATTGCTTCGGCGGGGTTGCCCTCGTGACGACGGCTGTAATAGCCCAGCAGGAGGTTTTCCTCCACAGTCATGGTAGTGAACAACCTTCTTCCCTCCGGGCATTGCATGATTCCCAGGTTTACGATTTGATGCGAGGGCATTCCTTGGATCTCTTTTCCATCGAAGATGATCCTCCCGCTGGATGGCTTCAATGCGCCGGAAATGGTCATCAGAGTAGTGGATTTCCCTGCCCCGTTGGCTCCGATCAAGGCCACGATTTCGCCCTCATTTACCTCGAAGGAAATCCCCTTAATAGCGGGGACCTCACCATATTTTGTTACCAGGTTTTCAACTTTCAGCAAGCTCATGCGCCCACCTTCCTAAATATGCTTCGATAACTCTTTTGTTGGTTTGTACTTCTTCAGGGGTGCCCTCTGCTATCTTGACCCCGTGATCCAGAACTGCTATCCAGTCGGAGATGCCCATCACCACATTCATGTCATGCTCTACGAGCATAACTGTGATACCCTGGTCCCTAATCGTGTAGATCAGGGAGATCATCGCCTCTTTCTCCGAAGGGTTCATGCCCGCGGTAGGCTCGTCGAGCAGCAACAGTTTCGGCTCGGTGGCCAGCGCGCGGGCGATTTCCAGGCGTCTCTGATGGCCAAAGGTTAAAGCGCCAGCCAGCTTATCCCAATGCTCGTCTATGCCTACAAAGCGCAACAACTCCATGGCACGTTCATGGCTCCATTTCTCCTCACGCCTGGCCTTCGGCCCTCGCAGAATCGCATCCCATACTCCATTCCTGGTGCGACAATAAGTGCCAACCTGAACGTTTTCCAATACGCTCATACCCTTGAATACTCGGATCAACTGGTATGTCCGGGCAATCCCCAGCTTAGTTACCTCGTGGGGAGGCAAGCCTAGAATCCGCTGCCCACAGAAGGTAATCTCACCACCTGTAGCGGGCAAAACCCCGGTGATAAGGTTAAACGTGGTGGTTTTGCCTGCGCCATTTGGCCCTATCAGCGAAAAAATCTGCCCTTGATGGATTTCAAAACTCACCCGATTTACTGCGCTGAGCGCACCGAAGTTCTTCGATAAATCCTTAACCACTAAGAAATTATTTGTCTCACCACTGGTTCCGCTTGGGCAGTCCCTTGGATTCAAATCACCAACGGCCAAAGCCATGATACAGACCTCCGTTTTGAGATATCAACATACTTCTATCAAGTTCCCTTTTCTGCTCGAGGCACGCTTGCCCGATGGCGTCTGGGCAACAATCCTTGGGGACGGAAAAGAGAGAAGAATATCAAGAGCAGTCCGTAAATCAGGGCTCTAGCGCTCTCTATAGGCGTGCCTCTCAGCGGCTCTGGTAGTATAATCAGCAGCAATGCACCCAGAACGGCGCCATCGGCATTGCCAAGACCGCCCACAATGGCCATAGCAATGATCAACCAGGTCTCTTTGGAAGTGAAGCTCATAGGGCTGACAAAGGTCTGCATGCCGGCGAAGATAACTCCTGCCAGTCCTACTGGAGCCACCCCTATGGCACATGCCAACAACTTCAGTCGGCGGGTATCCAGCCCTGTTGTTCGTGCCGCATTTTCATCATTACGGATAGCCAGCCACGCCCTTCCAATCCTCGACTGCTCCAGCCTTTTTATGACGAAGTACGTTATAACGCATAGAGGCAAGATGAGGTAGTAGTAATCACTAACTGATTTGAAAGTGAAGAAAGGCACACTAATCGGGTCAATGTTGATAATCCCGTATGCGGAGTTGGTAAACTCAAGATTGTTGACCAGTATTCTGAAAATCTCTGCAAAGGCCAAGGTTACCAGGCCTAGATAGTCGCCGTAGAGTGATATGGAGGGGATGCCTAGCAGGTAGGATACTAAGGAGGTCAAACCTACCGCTATGGGGAGAATCACGAGAAAAGGCAAGTGCATATTGTGGAGGGGTGAGGCAAGGATTGCGTAGCAATACGCTCCGGTCGCAAAAAAGGCTGCGAATCCCAAATTGAACAGGCCCGTATAGCCGAACATCAGGTTGTACCCCAGAGACATCATAACATAAAGCCCTGCTATATCAAGGATACGCAGCCAGTAATTAGACAAGAACCGAGGCAAGATCAATAGCAGGGCAGCTACAAGGAGTAGCAGAATTCTTCTGCCCCATACGTTGCTTGTAAGCTCACGCCAATATTGGAGTGCTCTGCTCAGCGGAATACTCAACGGCTTGCGAACAGCTTTACTCTCATCCTTATTGAACACTGCTTCCCTCCTTAAGAATTGGAAAACAATCTCAGGCCTTGATAATAACCTCAGGCTTACCAAGGATCCCGCTGGGCTTGACTATGAGTGTGATGATAAGTACCAGGAACACGAAGATGCGCCTGTAATCAGCTCCCAACAACCCTCCTGTAAGTATGGGCAAGTAGCCACCACCCACAGCCTCCAACAATCCTATTAATAACCCAGCTATTACACATCCTCGCATATCACCAATGCCACCAATCACCGCGGCTGCCCATCCTAGGATCATGAGCTGATACCCTGTGAGGTAATAAGTCTGCCCGTAGTACATGGCATGAGATATCCCGGCGACCGCCCCCAGAGCAGCACCCAAGGCAAAGACCGCCACAATGACCCGGTTCACGTCAATCCCCAGTAGGCCGGCCATGTCTTTGTCCTCCGCCACCGCCCGGATGCATCTCCCCAAGGTGGTTTTGTCCACCAGATAGAACAACCCTATCAGCAGGATAATAGTTAGTATGGCAATAAACACCTGCAGGTTGGAGTAAGTGGCTCCCATGATTGTAAAATATCTCTTCTCCAGCAGCGATGGGAAGCTCTTCATTTCGCGCCCAAAGACAAGCATCATCATGTTTTCCAGGGCGATGGAAACTCCCAGGGCGCTAACCAAAACTGTTAGAATCGAGGCCCGCCTCAATGGCCGGTAGACGAATCTCTCTATGATCAGGGCTGCAATTGCAGAGAATAGCATCCCTCCTAAGAAAACCATTGCCGCAACCCCCACCAGCCTTGCGCCTGTCAACGGGACTTCAATGACATTTAGGCGGCCCTTGGTAATGCCCGCTGCTCGCAGTAGGAAGAGCGAGAACATAGCGCCCAGCACACACAAGTCCCCGTGGGCAAAGTTCACCATTTTCAAAACGCCGTAAACCATAGAATAGCCCAGGGCTATCAGGGAATAAATCATGCCAATAGTCAAACCATTTAGAGCCTGCTGCACAAAAGTTTCCATTGGCTCACACACCCCTTTCTACAACTCTGCGCCTCACATAATGACTTATTGTTGGGCGGCGACAAAGCCGCCGCCCAACAATATACTCCCTTACGCGATGGGGCAAAATTGCCAAACGTGAAGGCATTACATGGGCTTGGTTGACAGGTTTTTCCCGATCAACCAAGCCCATGACAGGCTGCTATTTGCCCAGCAACTCCTCGATCAGAGCGTGATACTCTTCTTCCGACATCTCCTGGTAAGGAGGTGTGCCCTGCCAGACATATACGACCTTCATCGTCAGGTCGGGCTGGAGTTCCCACACGAAGGCAACGGGATGCATTACCTCTCCATGGGAATCCCAGGCCAGGCCTCCAGGGTGTATGATACTGGGCACCTCAATCTCGTGCAGGGCCTTGATTATGGCCTCCCTATCTGTAGTGCCAGCATGCTCGATGGCAGCGGCGAGTGCGTAAACCACATCGTAGTAGACAGGAGACCATTCCTCGGGATCTTTACCCCATCTCTTCTTAAAGGCCTCAGTGAACTTCCTTGTCTCCGGCCTGAAGTCCAGGGGAGGAGCCGCAGTGGGAGCAAGGGTGCCGATTCCCCGCTCCTTCACGGCATCCACGTACTCCGAGCTGGTGGCCTCGGCGGCGATGTAGTACTGGTCCATCCCCAGGTCCCTCATCTGGTTGCACACCAGAGCGCTCTCGGAATAGCCGGCGAAGTACACCGCCTCTGGGTTCTCGGCCTTCACTTTGGTAAGGGTAGGGGTGAAGTCCACAGCATCTTTGTCTACACCTTGGAAGCTGGTCACCTTCACACCCAATTGCTCACACCTTTTCGCAAACACCGTGGCCACGGCTTCGCCCCACATGGTCTTGTTGTGGATGACTGCCACAGACTTGATGCCCAGCTTCTCAACCGCGTAATCCGCCCCTGCGTAGCCGGTGATCAGGTCGTTGGCGCAGGTGATTCGGAACACGTGATCGTACCCCATCTCGGTGATCCTGGGGTTGCTGCCAAGCTCGAGTTGTGCCAAGCGACACTCGTTGTAGACAGGGAGAGTGGGGATGGTAGTGCCGCTGAAGGTGTGGCCGATAACGGCTACGATCTCCGGGTCCTCGCACAGCTTGTGCGCCACAGCCACGGCCTGAGCCGGGTCGCCGCCATCATCCATGATGACCAGTTCCAGGGGCCTACCCAAAACCCCGCCCGCTTTGTTGATCTCCTCCACCGCCAGTATCGCAGCGTCCCTGACCATCTCGCCGAACACGTAGGTGTCAGCCCCGGTCAGGATCACTGGCAAGCCAATTTTGATAGGCTTGGCAGGCGGAAGCGGTGTAGGTGTGACCACTACCTCCTTCTCGACCACCACTTCCTTCTCGACAACGACCGTCTCGACCACCGGCTTCTCGACCACCACCTCCTTCTCGACTACCTGGGGGGTGGGCGCGGCGCAGGCAGCCACAACCAGGCTGAGAGCCAAGACGACAATCGTTACCGTTAGAAACTTCCTTTTCATTTCGCATCCTCCTTGAGTTTGTTTAGTTCACATAGCCAATTGAGCCTCTTCTCATCATTTAGCTCACCGACCACCTCCTTCCTAGACTAATCGAGTCGCTCCTCTGAAACGAGACAATGATAGTTGCTCCATCGGCAGATCTGTTTTTTGGCCGGTGATCATTTGGGTGATCAGTTTGCCGGTGATGGGCCCCAGGCAGATCCCAGCGCCCTCATGCCCAGTGGCCACGTAGAAGCCTTTCACTGCGTCCACCTCGCCAATTATGGGGAGGCAGTCAGGCGTATACGGCCTTAGCCCCGCGTAGGTGCGGATCGCATGGACATTCTTGAGTTTGGGGAAAAAGCGAATGGCACGGGCCACGATAGCGCTGATGACGTGTGGATCCACAGAGCGGTCAAAACCTGCAAACTCACGGCTGCTCCCTAACAGTATGTTGCCACTGCGGGTATGCTCGACCACCGTAGCGATGGCGAGACCTTTCTCATCATCCTCCACCGTTTGCGTGTAGCCGGCCTCCATCATCTTGCAGTTCACTACGTTAGCGGCTGGTTCGGTAACAACAATGTGACCCTTGCGCGGGAGCACCGGTATGTCAAGGCCAACCATTTTTCCAACCGCATTGCTCCACACCCCCGCCGCATTGACCACGGCTTGCGTAGGGATTCGGCCCGCCGTCGTATTCACTGCTATCACCGATCGCTCAGGGGAGAGTTCAATGCCCTTCACTTCGGTGAAGGTCTGAATAATAGCACCATGGTTCTTGGCAGCCTGGGCCAAAGCAAGCGTAGTCAGCATAGGTTGGACTTGGGCATCCTCCGGGAAAATGGCACCGCCGATAATGTCTGAAGCCAAATTCGGTTCCAACTCGAGGAGGTCATCCCTAGTCGCCAGCCGGCAAGATATCCCTTCACTCCGCAGCGATTTCACTATCCGCCTGGCATTATCTAGACCTCCCTGATCCTCAGCAACAAGTATACTACCTTTCCTGACATACTCTATGTCTAAGGGAAGTTCCTCGGATAAACCCTCATATAGGGAAGCACTGGCGATTCCCAATTTCAACTCAATCCCAGGCTGCTTGTCCCACTGCAGAATGTTCCCTTCACAGGCCCCAGAGGTTCCAGATGCTATTGAACTCCTCTCCACCAGGTGGACTTTTACCCCTTCACGGGCAAGGTAATAAGCACAGGAGCATCCAATGATTCCCCCACCGATTATCACCACATCAGGGAACATCGTCTTCCTCTCCCTCTACAGACGCCAGTATGTTGAGCGCAACGGGCCTCACCGGGGGGCGAAAAGTCGAGGGGAGGATTTCACCCACTGGTTGACCCGTTTGCCTGGCGAGGATTTGAGTGACCAGCTTGCGGCAGGTTTTGCCCTGACAGAGTCCCATACCTGCTCGGGTTCTCCTCTTTACTTCGTCGAGAGTTCTGGCCCCTTCCTGGATGGCCTTAAGGATCTCCGCCAGAGTTACTTCCTCGCACCTGCATATAATGAAGTCTTCTTCTGCCATCTTATCTTCTCCACGCTAGGGCTATATTTCTCACATTCATAGCCTGATCTTTGGGGACGGCGATGGTGATCACCACGGTATGGTCAAACTTCTTAGGGTTTCGTACATTTACCACCCGAGCAGAACAGACCGCTTTCCCCTCTCGATCCAGGGCGGTCACTAATTCTCCCTTTCGGGGCAGAGGCAAGAATTCGTAAGGAAGCTGCACTGTGGCCTCTCGGTCAGAATACGTCATATCCACCACAAAAATGGCCATCCCAGGACATACAGGTATACAAAGCCCACATCCGGTGCATTTATCAGAGTCAAGAACGGGCAGATTCGTGATCGGTTCGCCCACTTGTATCGCCCCGGCAGGGCAGGCCTCTTCACACGGGTTACAGGGAATCTTCTGGGCGCACTCGATCACTGCAACAGCACCACGCTCTAACCTTTCTGCAGAAGGAATGCCGGGCAATTTGGCCAATTCCTCTGGAGAGAGAACGCCATCTTTCTCTAATGTCATTTGGCTTCACCTCGTCGTTGCAACCGTGCTTTGGCTTTTCTCACTGCTTCCCCAAAAGGCCCGGTCCGGAAGCTATCCAACCTTTTTGATACCGCTTCTTTTTTGATTTTCGCTTCCCCGGGCGAGAGATAGCCAAGAGCTTCCGCTATGGCGATTCCAGCGAGCTTGCCCTCTTCCATGGCTGTGCTGGCCTCTTCTATCCCAGACAGGTCTCCGGCCACATAGATTCCCGGCACGGTGGTTTGCATATTCAAGTCATGGATAGGAACATGTCCCCCAAGCTCGGGGATATATTCAAACTGGCATCCGGCCATCCAAGCCAATTCGGAGAGAGGGGAGAGACCAACGGCCAGGCAGATCACATCCACTTCGTATTCCTTCTCCGTCCCTGGGATTTCATTCCAGTCTTGATCTAGCTCAATCAAGATCGCTCTCTCGACTCTCTCTTCTCCCTTCGCCTCTTTTATGGTCGTACTGGTAAGAATGGGGACCCCGTTCCTCCGCAGCTTGCTGGCATGTACCCCGTAACCGCCGATCTTAGGGGCAGCCTCCACAACGGCAACCACTTGAGCCCCCGCTTGTAGCAATTGGTAGCTGACAATCAAGCCCACATTGCCAGACCCGATCATGATGGCTTTCCTGCCCGGAAGCACGCGATTAATATTCATCAAGGTCTGAATAGCTCCTGCTCCCATCACGCCGGGCAGGGTCCAGCCTGGAAAGGCCAGGGCGTTCTCTATGGCCCCCGTGGCCAGGAGAACCTTTTGTGCCCTCAAGTAGGTATTCTTTTGATCGTGGATGATGCCCAAGACATGCGTTCCAAAGATTCCCCAAACGACAGAATCAAGCATTACCTCCACGCCTCTTTTCTCGACCTCGCCCAGTAGCTTGGTGCCAATGTCGAATCCCCTGACAGAGGCGTAATGCTCCTTTGAGCCGAAGAATTTGTGAATCTGTTTGAACAATTGGCCGCCTGGCCTTCGATTCTCATCAACCAAAGTAACCTGTACTCCAGCGCTAGCTGCCTCTATGGCGGCGGAAAGCCCAGCAGGGCCAGCACCCACAATGGCTAGTTCCGTCTCCTTCATTGTGTACGCTCCTTAAACTCCCCTAGCCCATGTTGGGTCTGGATTTTCATCCCTGCTCTGACAGGAGTGACACAAGTCCTGACATTGGGCACCCCATCCACGATCATCATGCAGTCGGTGCACCGCCCAATGGCACAGAAGACACTTCGTGGCTCATGGAGCTTCCGGGTATAGCGGAACACGTTTTTCCCCGCCGCTAATAAAGCAGCGGCGATAGGCTCCCCAGGGATAGCCCGGATCACCTCGCCGTCAACTTCGATTTCTACAGTAGGTTCTTTTTCCAGCTTCCCCAGTATGGGATGTTCTTTGATGCGCATAGGCGTAAACTCAAATGCCACCAAATAGTTCTTCTTTCTCTCCCAGATAGAATCCGGTGGGGAATGGATCCTCTGGGTCGAGGACGAACTGCTGGATGCCCATGATGTAGGCTCGGCCACTGATGGTTGGTACCACAGCACGGTAGGAGCCCACCTGGGTTTCCTCGACCAGTTTCCCATAGAAGAGGCTGCCGATAATGCTCTCGTGTACGAACTCCTCATTTAAGCCAAGCTCCCCCTTGGCGTAGAGAGTGGCCATCTTAGCCGACGTACCGGTGCCACAGGGCGAACGGTCAATCTGGCCGGGCCCGTAGATGACTGCGTTCTTCATGGTCGCCTTCGGGTGAGTCGGTGGGGCTGAGAATTCAACATGGGTAACACGATCGATCAGGGGATTTTCGGGATGCGCTACTTCCACCTGCTCATAGATGGCTTGCCTGATCTTCCGACCACAATTGATGAGATCGGTAGCGTGCTCCGGAGTCACCTCCAAGCCCACGCTCTCGGCCGGGAGGATGGCGTAGAAGTTGCCACCCCAAGCGATATCCACTTTGACCCTCCCGTAGGTGGGGACATCCACCTCCACGTCAGATTTGTATAAAAAGGAGGGAACATTCCATATGGTTACCCCTTTCACCGATCCATTCTCCACCTTCACCTCGGCCCTTACGATGCCTGCCGGGGTATCCAGCACGAGCTTGGTTACCGGCTCCTGCGGTTCGATGATGCCCGTCTCTACCAGCACCGTGCAGGTGGCAATGGTCCCGTGGCCACACATGGGCAGCCAGCCACTGACCTCGATGAAGACGATGCCAATGTCGGCCCCCTCAACTGTCGGCTGGGTGATGATGGACCCAGACATAGCGCTGTGCCCTCGCGGCTCATACATAAGCATGGTGCGCAGGTGATCCAGGTGCTGCTCCCCGTATCTCTTTTTCTCAAACATTGTGTCACCGGGGATGTAGGGGATTCCCCCGATCACCACTCGGGCTGGCTCGCCCTCAGTATGAGAGTCCACGGCTGTGATTATCCTCTTGAATTTCATTCCCTTATCCCTCCCTCCTGTACAAACGGATGTGACAATGTAGGCTCCTGGCGTTAAATTGCTTCGTCAGCTTACCTCTTCCTCCTCCCTAATTTGGTCGAGCGCTTTCTTCAGTTCTGCAACTTCGTCGGGGTTGGCTGGCAACAAGGGCCGGCGTGGTGGGCCCACTGGATGACCCATCAAGCTACAACATGCTTTAACGAACTGGATATACTTCCCCCCTGCTTCTAAAGCTGCTAGAATGGGCAGGAATTTGTAATAAAGCTCTCGAGCGGCTCTGAAATCTCCCTTCTTGACAGCCAGATCAAAGAGTTTTACGTGGACTCTGGGAAGGAAATTGCTTGCTCCGGCCACCCAGCCTTTGGCTCCTAAAAGGAAATTCTCTAAAGCCTCGCTGTCGTAACCACAGAAGACTGTTATCTTGTCGCCACAAAGCCTTATGATATCGCTAACGCGGGTGATGTCTCCGGTGCTCTCTTTCACATACTGCACGTTATCTAGCTCAGCTAATCGTTGAATCAACTTCGGTTTGAGGTCCACACCGCTCCGAGCCGGGAAGTTATATAGCATGATGGGTATGCCAATTGCATCGTTCACGGCCTTGTAGTGTTCAAACAGTTCATCCTCGGTGGGCAATGAGTAATATGGTGCAGCTAGCAGTACACCTGCTGCTCCGCATTTCTCCGCGTGCTGGCAGTATTCGATAACCTCTCGAGTGGTAGTGGCGTTGGCACCCACCACAACCGGGACACGGTCATTAACAGCCCCACAGGTAGTCTCAGCTATTTTCTTACGCTCCTCCATGGTTAGAGCGTAGTATTCGCCGGTGCTGCCAAGGGGAATGATACCGTGGACACCTCCCTCTTCGATCAGAGAGTCAATGTGGGCCACTAGTGTATCGTAGTCTACCTCCTCCGCCGCGGTCATCGGCGTGACCAAAACAGCGAATATCCCTTCCAATTTGCTTGTCATATCATGCCTCCTAGTTTGTAGTTTTTAGTTCCATACCACTGGCTGAATCGACTTCCTTGCTACTCGCCGAGCAGTCCATGCTTACAGACAGATCTGTCGAGGGAACCAACTCGGCTTCGAGCATGTGCCTCTCAACGCTTTCCAGATGCTCTCTCATTCGAGCAGCGGCCGCTTTCTCGTCTTGAGCTTTGATAGCCTCGTAGACCTTTCGATGCTCAGCCAAGGCCTCTTGCACCCGTCCCTTCGTGGCCAGAGTTGAGCTCATCATAAGAGTCAGCCAAAGCTTGTGCCCCATCAGTTCGTGCACAATGGACATCATGCTCACCAACACCGGGTTGCCGGTGGCTTCCGCAATGGCCTTGTGAAATTTACGGTCTCCTTCAGTGAAGATAGTGTGGTCGTATGGGTCGGCCTCCACTGAATCCAATATCTCATCCAGTCGCTTTAAGCTTTCCTCAGACCGCTGGTGTGCCGCCAGGGCTGCGATGTATGGTTCCACGGTTTTCCTGGCTTGCAGAATAGCAAAGGGGCTTTCTTCCTCCTCGTACAACCAGGAGGTGTCAAATTGAAGCAGAGAAGGGACTTTTCCAGCGCAAACAAAAGAGCCTTGCCCTGGCCTGGTTTCCACCAAGCCAAGAATTTGCAAGGCACTCAAGGCTTCTCTCAGGGATGCTCGGCTAACTCCTAATTGCTCAGCAAGGTCCCGCTCAGGAGGCAACCGCGTCCCGTTGGGGAATTCACCTTTTCTGATCAGGTCAACGATCTGGTTAACGATCTGGGCATACACCCTTCTCGCTTGTATCGGGGTAAACTTCATCAACAATGCATCCTTCTCAGATAGGTTGCGATTACGTCACTATCGCTAGCCAATGGATCTTTAAAGCCGAATCAAAGGTGATATTCGGAGATTTGTGGTCTGGTGGTCTGGTGGTCTGGTGGTCTGACAGCAAGGATTATAACATAGAGTGGAAAACTTGTCAAATTGCACATCCCGGCGAGCCTGCGCAGCGGTTGGGCACAAGCCCCAACATCGGGGGAGAGGAGAGACGAGGGGGTACCCCTCGTACTCCCCAGGCTTCGCTGCGCAAGCCCCCCGGCCGGGACGCATTTCAGTTTTTTGGGAATGTCATTGCAAGAAGAAGCCCGATGCTAAAGACATCAGGCTAAAAGAACAAAGCTCTTCGGGCTGGCGATCCATAGCCCCGTAGGGGCTTCGCTCTTTCAGCGCAGGGGTTCAGCCCTGCGCTATCTTAGCGGTGATCACAGTACCTGCCCCTCCCACAGATCCTCGACCACCCATCCC
>CAZRSI010000045.1:11486-14538 GCA_964602575.1 uncultured Anaerolineae bacterium | reverse complement strand
ATGTCTCCGCAGCGTACCCTCACACTCGAATCCGCATTGGGCAGCAATATCATCATACAATTTGTCCCGATCACGAACAACAATAATCATCCGTTTGCCGCTATCCATATACTCGCCAGTGTGGGCGAATACGGATGCAATTTCCCGTTGATAAACCTCTTTTGCATTTTGAGAATTGCCTTTAAAAGCCGCTCCTATTTCATTTTCACTACAGATTGGAAGGTCCAACAACTCGTAGGCATAGCGGTGTTGTTCATGATAATCAATCAACCCTACATAGGGAGGGGAGGTGATCACACCGTCTATCTTGCGCGGCAACTCAATAGTTCTGGCATCGCCCCATAGTACAGTAACCTCTGCTTTTGTCCGGAGTCTACTGTATTGCTCTACTCGATGAATCGTGTCCAGACTATAGCGTTTCAGGAACTTGAAAGCTTCCCGGACAGGGTAACATATCCTAGAATGCTTGTAGCAATAATAAGGCTCTGTCTGCGGTTGCTTAGGAAAATCAAGGTCAAAATGAGTAGTGAGTCGTGCAGATCTGGCCGCTCTAGATAAAATTACCTTGAGCAAATCTTGATACCGATAATTCGGAATAAGAGACCGATAGATCAAAAGCTCCTTTCTGGCCCGGGGGGCAAACCATCTCAAAAGGTATTCGTTATCAGTATCCTCAAATTCATCATCAACCAGTTGCTGGCTGAAAAGTGTAGCCTGTGTTCTATCCTCAACCTTGGCTAAAATGTCCAGAACCTCTTTTCTCATCAGCGCCACGTCATATTCAGCAGTCTTGACTCTCGAAAGGAGACAGTTAAAAGCAGCAATATCGCAACCAATGGAATTGACACCTAAGATATTAGCTTCAACCAAGGTGGTGCCAGAGCCACAAAACGGGTCATAGACCGTTTCTCCAGCTCTGAAGTACTTGCGCAGAAAGACTTCAACCAACTGTGGTATGAACTTGCCTAAGTAGGGGTGGAGACGATGTACATGCTTCGTTCGTTCCCGTTCAGGCAAGTCTTTCTCACTCCAATTCAAGTTCAATTCATCCAATCTTGTCGCCGGTGTTACCAGACTTGGGTCAGTAGGCCTCTCGGTATAATATACTCCTACCCTTTTCTCTTCTTCCGTCAATAACTGACCCTGCTCCATACTTCACCTTCCAGTTTATTTTTGCAAAATAGATCACAATTGGCCTGTTTTGCTAACTATTTTACCACACAAAAGCCATTTTCACAAAAGCATATAAATGTGTTATAATCCTATATTCCTTCCCCTTCTCCGTGCCCGCAAGGCGGGATGATGTTGGCCTCCACGGCCGAATGTGGAGCTACAATTCAGTAAGAGGGAAACAATGCCTCACAACCTTTTTGTCGTCTCCCACACCCACTGGGATAGAGAGTGGTACCTGCCTTTTGAAGAGTTTCGCATCCGTCTGGTGAAACTGATGGACAAGCTGCTGGACATCATGGCCAGCGACCCCGATTACCGCTACTTTACCCTGGACGGCCAGACCATCGTTCTCGAGGACTATCTGAAGATCAAGCCCGAAAAGGAGGAGGAAATCAGAAGGCTGGTTCAGCAGGGACGCCTGCTCATCGGCCCCTGGTGGATTCTGCCCGATGAGTTTCTGGTGAGCCCGGAGGCCACTATCCGCAACCTCATGCTGGGAGATCGAGTCGCCAAGCGTTTCGGAGCCAAGATGCAGGTGGGGTACCTGCCCGACCCCTTCGGTCACATCGGGCAGATGCCCCAGATACTGGCCGGCTTCGGCATTGATACCGCCGTCCTCTGGCGCGGCCTCTCCGACGAACCCACGGAGCTCCTCTGGCAGGCCCCCGATGGAAGCTCTGTGCTGCTGATCTACCTGCGAGACGGTTACGGCAACGCTGCTCACCTGCCTGTGACCGACGAGGCAGCTTTTCTGGAGGCCGTCGCTCGCCTGAAGGATAGCCTGGCCCCTCACGCGACTACCAGCAACCTTCTCCTCATGAACGGCACCGACCACATGGAACCCCAACCGGAACTGCCGGCCGCCATCGCCAGGGCCAACCAGAAACTGGAGGATGCCTGGCTGATTCATGGCACCCTGCCCATGTACATAGACGCTGTACGCCGTGCCAATCCCGACCTGCAAACCATCAGCGGCGAGCTTCGCTGCCCGAAGAAGCAGCCCGTGCTGCCAGGCGTCCTGTCCACCAGGATGTGGATCAAACAGCGCAATGCTCGTTGCGAAACCCTGCTCGAAAAGTGGGCAGAACCCTTCAGCGCCCTCGCACAATTGCTCCACGAAACCCAACAGGATAACCCGAAACCCGAAACCCAAAGTTCGAAACCCCTCCTACACCAGGCCTGGCGCTACCTGATGCAGAACCACCCCCACGACTCCATTTGCGGCTGCAGCGTGGACCAGGTGCACAAAGAGATGGACGTCCGCTTCGATTGGGTGGAACAGATCGGGGAGGAGATAACGAGGCAGAGCCTGACCACCATCGCTTCCCAGGTCAACACGGCCGCCCTGGGGCAAGAGGGACAGATGGGGTTGGTGGTCTTCAATCCTGTGGCCGGGCCGAGGACCGACATCGTGACCGCCAAGGTGCAGGTTCCGGGTAGTCTAGAGGATTTTGTTCTGGTGGACACTGAAGGGCGCGAGATCCCGTATCAAATTCTGAGCCGCGCCAGCACCGAATTCGCCTCCTTGGACCTGGACCGAGAGGGCCTCCTGAGCATGCTTGCCCTGGTGGAGAATGGACGCGTGCTGGACATGGCCATCCAAGAGGTGCATACCCACGTGGAGGGTAGTCAGGCTTATGTCAATATCACCCTTGTGGAACATGGGCAGCCCGATATGGCCTCGCTGGAACGCTCTATGCAAAATGTGCGAACCCTGCTAGCCGACGAGGCCATCCAACACTACAAAGTCAGAGCGCACCTGGCCACAACAGTCGAGTTCTGCTTCGTCGCCGAGGACGTGCCGGGGCACGGATATAAAACCTACCTCATCAAACCTAAAATCCAAAGCTCAAGTAAAGCGTCGAGCGTCAAACGTCAA
>CAZRSI010000045.1:2687-11386 GCA_964602575.1 uncultured Anaerolineae bacterium | reverse complement strand
CCAATATCCTACCCGCATCGTGAACGAGTTTTTCGCGATAGAAGCGAATCCGGCCGATGGCACCTTGAGGATCACCGACAAGGCGACGGGCCTCACCTTCGAAGGGCTGAACCGCTTCGTGGACGGCAGCGACCGGGGCGACGAGTACAACTACTGCCAGCCGGAGAATGATTTGGTCGTGAACGAACCCGCCACTAGACCGATCATCAACATCACGGAAGTCGGCCCGGCGCGACAGACTCTGGAGATCGAGATGACTTATCGGCTGCCTGTGGGCCTAACCAAGGATAGGTCCAGCCGCAGCGAGGATACGGTTGAGGTACCCATCAAGACCTGGGTCAGCATCTACCCAAGGGGGCGGCGCATTGACTTCACCACCACGGTGGAGAACCGCGCCAAGGACCACCGCCTGCGCGTCCACTTCCCGACGCCCATCCAGACCGACTGCTCCCACGCCAAGGGGCATTTCGATGTCGTGCAACGCCCGCTAGACCTGCCCAAAGATACGGCTGATTGGTTCGAGCAACCTGTGCCCACTCACCCCCAGCGGACCTTTGTGGATGTCAACGACGGCGAGCGAGGGTTAATGGTGATCAACAAGGGATTACCTGAGTACGAGGTACTCAGGAGGACAGGCGGAGTGACGGTGGCCCTGACCTTGCTGCGGTGCGTGGGCTGGCTCTCGCGGGGCGACCTGGCATGTCGGCGGGGTCATGCCGGGCCAGCCCTGGAGACCCCTGGCGCTCAGTGTTTGGGAAAATACACCTTCGAATACGCCCTTGTCCCCCACGCTGGCAACTGGGAAACCTGCTTCGCACAGGCCCATGCCTTCAACGCGCCCCTGCGAGCTGTTCCCACTGCTGTTCACAGTGGCCCGCTGCCTCCACAGTTGAGCTTCGTCGAGGTCGAGCCCGCCAGCTCTTCGACCGGGCACAAGGCAGGTCTGGTTCTCAGCGCCATCAAGCAGGCCGAGCGGGGCGATGGATTCATCGTGCGCTTGTATAACATCTCCGCCGAAGAAGTGCGAGGACGGCTCAAGCTGTACCATTCCCCCGCTAGAGCAACCCTGGTTAACCTCAACGAAGAGGAACTCGAGGAACTGAAGGGCAACGAGAGAGGGGAAATTGAGCTATCGGTCAGGGGGAAGCAGATTGTGACGATGAAGCTCGAAAGGTCCGGTGCACATAGGCCACAGAGCGAGCTAACTGGCTTTTGACAGCACGAGGCCACCAGATGCGCAGGGCCACGGGGCTTATCTCCATGGTGATAAGGCCACAATACCCGTCGGATGCCAGCCGGCTCAGAAAACCAGCCAGCGGCAGTTGACCATCGCCGGGTATCTGGTGGTGCTTTAGGTAGGTGTGTAGACAGGGAGCATCCAAAGGCCAGGGGGGAGGGCGCAGGTCGCTGAGATGGACATTCACTAACCGGTCGGCGACGATGTCATAGGCCTCAGCTAGGCTGTAGGTAGAAGTGGCAGCGTGGGAGGTGTCCAGGACCAGGGGCAGGTCAAACTGGTCGGCGAAGGCACGCAGCTCCCGCAGGTCACCCAAAACGTACCGTAAATCCCTGGGGCGGAAGAAGGCCCGGTTCTCCAGAGCGATGTGCACCTCTGTGCCCTCCGTGCGTCGCAGACCTCCGGTCAGGGCCTCCACGTAGCTCCGACCCCGACCCTCAGCCAGGCTGAGAGCATTGGGCGGGTGGAGAACCACGTAGCCTGCACCGGTTTCCAAGGCCAGATCGACCAACTTGGGGACGATAGCGCGGTAATCGGACCAGCCGGGGAAGGGAAGAATGGGCGGGTGGAGGCTGAAGATGGCCAACCCATAGTCGTCAGCCAGGCGGCGAGCGTACCTACCGCCGCGCAATTCAACCTCCGGACTGACCACCAACTCCACCCCCGCGAAGCCGGATTCGCTGGCGATGCGTAAGATGGAGCGCAGAGGATAGATGTAAATGCAGCCTGTGGACAGACTCAATTCCATAAATTCAAATCCCTGAGATAGACAAAGGTCTCCTGACCAAGCTGCCTCCGCCTCGGTCAGAGACCTCGGCGATCAAAAATCATAAGGGAAATGCAGGCGCAAGCCTGCCGGGGCGGACTTGCATCCGCACTCCCCTAACTCTTATCTTCTCTTCCTGTGTAAAGCTCATGCTTGTAAATGTACTCCTCCACCGCTTCGGGAACCTGGTATTTAATGGGCAATCCCTCGCGCACCCGCCTCTGGATGTCAGTGGATGAGATGTCTACCAGTGGCGAATTGACAAAATACACCCGGGAGGTAATGCCAGGCAAAACGCGCTCTAACTCCTCCATGTCCACCTGATATCCAGGCCGTTCCACAACTGCCAAACGACACAGTCTAATCAACCGCTCTGGCTTGTGCCAGGTGGGGATGTCGGCCAGGGAATCGGAGCCCATGATGAAATACAGCTCCACATTGCCCCCCCACTCGTCCCGCAGCAGTTCGATGGTATCCACCGTGTAACAGGGGCCGAAGCGATCAATATCCACTCGGGAGACGGTGAAGTAGGGATTGCTGGCGATGGCCAGCTTAACCATGGCCAACCGATGCTCCACCGGTGAGATGTGATTGGTGAGCTTGTGGGGTGGCATCCCAGCGGGCACGAAGACAACCCGGTCCAATTTCAATTGCGCCCTCACCTCCTCCGCCGCCACCAGGTGGCCAATGTGAATTGGATCGAATGTGCCGCCAAGGACACCTACACGCATGCTTTACCACCTTCAACGAGAGGTGCAACGCACTTTGGAAGTGCGTTGCACCTATTGCCACTCCAGCTCGACATCGCCGATACGCACTGTGTCGCCGGGCTGTACTCCAGCCTCCCTGAGGGCTGCCTTCAACCCCATAGCTTCCGCGATGCGCTGAAAGCGCTGCACAGCCTCATCCAGGTCCCAATTGGTCATGGCCACAATTCGTTCTATCTCGGCCCCTCGCACCCGCCAGGCATCGTCCTCCCAGGTGATGGTGAACTTTCGCTCCTCCTCAACAGGCCGGAATACTTTAGTCTCTACCACAAGGGGGCTTTCTCGAGGCAAGGTCTTCAACATCTCTGCCACAGCGCCTAACATTTCCTTTACCCCCTCTCCAGTTACAGCCGAGATGCTCATGGCTCGCTGCCCTCTTGCCTTTATTGCTTTCTCCACCGAGGGCCACAGTGACCGAGCCTGGGGCAGGTCCATTTTGTTCAGCACCACCAATTGGGGCTTGCGAGCAAGCTCAGGGTTGAAGAGAGCCAGTTCTTTGTTGATGCTCTCGTAATCGGCCAGGGGGTCAGCCGAGGCTCCGTCGAGGAGGTGGATGATCATCCGGGTGCGCTCGATGTGGCGAAGGAATTCGTGGCCCAAACCGGCGCCAGCGTGGGCCCCCTCAATCAGGCCGGGGATATCGGCCATGACAAAGCTGGTGTAATCGTCCAGAGACACCACCCCCAGGTTGGGTTCCAAGGTGGTGAAGGGGTAGTCGGCGATCTTGGGCCGGGCGGCGCTGACCACGGAGAGCAAGGTGGATTTGCCAGCGTTGGGCACCCCAACGATGCCCACATCAGCGATGAGCTTGAGTTCCAGGTAGAGCCAGCGTTCCTGGCCGGGCTCGCCACGCTCGGCAATACGGGGAGCCTGGTTGGTGGGAGTGGCGAAAGCAGCATTGCCCCGCCCGCCTTGCCCCCCTCGGGCAACCAGCGCCCGCTGGCCCGCCTCCGTCAGGTCGGCGATGAGCTCTCCGGTCTCGGCGTCACGCACCACCGTACCTGGCGGCACCTCGATAAACAGGTCCTCGCCCTGTCGCCCCTTCTGTTTCTTGCCCCGGCCATGTCCGCCCCGCTGAGCTTTGAAGTGAATACGATGCTTGAAATTGATGAGAGTGTTTAGGTGTGGATTGGCCACCAGGTAGACATCGCCGCCCTTGCCGCCGTCGCCGCCGTTGGGCCCACCGAGAGGCACATACTTCTCACGGCGGAAGCTAACACAGCCGTTCCCGCCATCGCCAGCCTTCACGTAGATCTTGGCTTCATCGAAGAACACAGTTATCCCCTAACAGTGGCCGCTATGAAGGCCCCACCTCCATAGCGGCTTGCAGGTCAGGTTAATAATCATAAGGAACCAGAACCTAGAGAGAGGACAAGCTCTTCTTCAGCACGTGGAAGTTCTCCAGAGCCCTACCGGCCCCCTTAGCTACACATGCTATCGCGTCCTCAGCAACAGAGCAGGGTACTCCCGTTTCCTTGGTCAACAGCCGATCAATGTTTCGCAGAAGGGCCCCTCCGCCGACCAGCACCATCCCCCGGTCTATGATGTCCGAAGCCAATTCAGGAGGAGTCTTCTCCAGCACTGCCCTGACCACCCCCACGATAGCAGTTAGAGCCTCGGCGATAGCCTCTGTGACCTCCCCGGAGCTGACCTGGATGGTCTTGGGCAAGCCCGTCACATGATCTCTACCCTGTACCTCCATGGTTAACTCTTCGTCCAAGGGCAAGGCACTGCCGATTTGGAACTTGATCTCCTCTGCCGTTGGCTCCCCAATGAGCAGGTTATACTTCTTTCTCACGTAGTTCATAATGGCCTCGTTCATCTCATCTCCGCCGATACGAATCGAACTGGAGACGACGATGCCGTTCATGGAGATCACCGCCGATTCAGTTGTTCCGCCGCCGATGTTCACCACCATGTTGCCTGTGGGGGTGCCAATGGGCAATCCAGCTCCAATGGCCGCCGCCAGGGGTTCCGGGATAAGGTGGACCTCCTTTCCTCCGGCCTGGAGGGCTGCCTCGTGCACGGCTCGCCTTTCGACACTGGTCACCCCGACTGGCACGGTAATCATCACTATAGGACGGAAGAGGCGAAACCGCCCGCAGACCTTGCCGATGAAATAACGCAACATAGCCTCAGTGACCACGTAATTGGCAATGACTCCATCGCGCATAGGCCGCATAACCTCGATGTTTTCGGGGGTACGGCCCATCATGGCGCGAGCCTCCTCACCAACAGCCACGATCTTGTTCTCGTCTACGGCGATGGCAACCATGGAGGGCTCTTGCAGGACAATCCCTTTCCCTTTTACATAGACCAATACGTTTACCGTGCCCAGGTCCACGCCGATATGCTTTTCAAACATTAATCGCGTTCTCCTTGCCTGATCACTCTTCTTGTTCCTTGGCGGTGGGATATTGCCGCTTGCGTCGTCGGCGACCTACTTTCAGGCGAACTCGGGAACGCCGGAGGGCCCCTTCAATTGCCCTTATGTCCACTCCAGGGGGTTTCTCCTTCAAGAGTTTTTCGGCGCGCTGGCGCGCCGCCTCGGCCCGTTCCAGGTCTATTTCCTCAGCACGTTCCGCAGTGTCGGCCAGGACGATCACCCGGTCGGGGAGCACCTCCATGAAGCCACCGCCTATGGCGAAGCTTTCCTCTTCACCCCCTCTCTTGAAGCGCAACTCTCCCACATCGAGGGCCGTCATCAGCGGCGCGTGCTTAGGAAGGATACCCAACGTGCCCATGATCCCAGGCGCGCTCACGAAGTCCACATCACCGGAGAAAACAAGGCGTTCCGCAGTAACAATCTCTAGCTTAATCGGCATAATGCTCCTTTTCATGCATCATGCGGAATCTCAAATTCAGTATATCTACAATTTGCTCCCGCTGGATCTGGCAATCCAGCGGTTTAGCGGCGGATTTGGCAATCCGCCGTGAGCGATTGTGATCTACTGAAATCAGATTGTCATGACTCACAATGTCTTGGCTTTCTTGACAGCGTCGTCAATCGTTCCCACCATGTAGAAAGCCTGCTCGGGCAGGTCGTCGTGCTTGCCGTCCAGGATCTCTCGGAAGCCGCGTACTGTCTCCTCGATGGGCACGTACACGCCAGGGCGCCCGGTGTAGGCTTCGGCCACGAACATCGGCTGCGAGAGGAACCTCTGGATCTTGCGGGCTCTGGATACTATCAGCTTGTCCTCCTCGCTAAGCTCTTCCACTCCCAGAATAGCGATAACGTCCGAGAGGTCTTTGTATCTCTGCAGAACCCGCTGCACCTCGCGGGCCGTGTTGTAGTGCTCCTCGCCAACTATGCGCGGGTCGAGAATGCGGGAGGTGGAGGTCAGCGGGTCTACGGCGGGATACAGTCCCATCTCGGCCAGGGAGCGCTCCAGGGTGATGGTAGCGTCCAGGTGGGCGAAGACAGCCACGGGGCCGGGGTCGGAGTAGTCGTCGGCAGGCACATAGATGGCCTGCATGGAGGTGATAGAACCCCGTTTGGTGGAGGTGATGCGCTCCTGCAGTTCGCCCATCTCCGTGCTCAAGGTGGGCTGATAGCCCACTGCGCTGGGCATGCGGCCCAGCAGGGCCGAGACCTCCATGCCGGCCATGGCAAAGCGATAGATGTTGTCAATGAACAGCAACACGTCCATGCCCTGGTCGCGGAAGTACTCGGCCAGGGTCACGCCTGCCAACCCCACCCGCAGCCGGGCGCCAGGTGGCTCGTTCATCTGGCCAAAGACCATCACTGTGTTCTTGAGAACTCCAGCCTCTTTGGCAGTGAGCCACATCTCGTTGCCCTCGCGGGAGCGCTCTCCCACGCCGGCGAAAACCGAGAAGCCGCCCCGCTCGATAGCCATGGTGCGGATCAGTTCGTAGATAATCACTGTCTTGCCCACTCCGGCCCCACCGAAGATGCCAGTCTTGCCCCCCTTCGTGAAGGGAGCTATCAGGTCAATCACCTTGAGGCCGGTCTCAAAGAACTGGGGGATGGTTTCCTGCTCCTCGAAAGGTGGTGCCGGACGATGAATGGGATAGCGCACGTCGGCCTCCACCGGCCCCTTGCCGTCAATGGGCTCGCCCAAGACATTGAACAGACGGCCCAAAGTAGCCGGCCCCACAGGAACGGTGATGGGGCCTCCGGTGTCAATGGCCTTCATGCCTCGCCGCAGGCCGTCGGTAGTATCCATGGCCACGCAGCGCACCCACTCGTCGCCCATGTGGTGCTGAACCTCAACGATGAGGCTCCTCTCTCCTTCACGGGGGATCTCCACCGCGTGGTATATCTCCGGAAGCTCGTCCGGCGGGAACTCGATGTCTACCACAGGCCCCATTACCTGCACCACTCTGCCGATTGTTCCTTTTGCCATATGTCCTCCTAATGCATATTGCGTAGTGAATATTGCGTACCCTACCCGTTCGCTGAAGGTTTCTTGACCAAGATGTTTGGGGTTCGCTCAGGAGACCTTCGCCCACCCGGGGTTCAGCGAGCCATAGCTCTAGCCCGCGCTTTGACCAGGGTCTCGTTCTCTCATCACATCGCTCATTTGAGGCCGAGTTGCTTTCGGATCAGTTCGCAGAGGCTATCCTTGATTTCCGAGTGGCGGGGAACTGGCGCTTTCCGCCCGTTCTTGGGATTCACGTATATGTCATGCTTTTTGCCATGACGTTTCAGATAGCACCCCGCCCTTGTCAGCTCTCGGATGAAGGCGCGCCGTTTCACACCTCTACCACCAGTTCCTTTGTCTGAACCTCAGCGCGGGGCAGAGTCTCCTCTTCTTCCATCATCAATTGGTAGGCATCTCGGATGTTCTCCTCCAACTCTTGAAGAGACGCCCCCTGGCTGAAAACACCCGGAACCTCTTTTAGCCTACCAACATACCAACCGTCGTCTATCCAATACTCAAGAGTGAAGAACCTCGCCATCGTTCTCCCTTCTCAAACGACTCGGTTTCGACAAGCGAACAAGAGTTCGCTTGGAGCTCGGTCGGGAGACCTTCGCCCGTCCAAGTTCGCCGAAGGTCTCTTGACCGAGGCGTTTGGGGCTCGGCCAGGAGACCTTCGCTCACCCGGGGGTTCAGCGAGCCGCAGCCTGAGCCCGCGCTTGGGCCAAGGCCTCGGCTCCGCCAACGATGTCCATGATCTCCCGGGTAATGGACTGCTGTCGGGCCTTGTTGAATTCCAATGTCAAATCTTCTACCAAAGCCACAGCATTGTCAGAAGCATTTCGCATGGCCACCATCCGGGCGCTGTACTCGCTGGCAATAGACTCCAATATCGCCTGGTAAACCTGGAGTTCGGTAAAACGCGGTAGCACCGTACCCAGGATGGAAGAAGGGTCAGGCTCGTAGATGTACCCACCTCTTACCGGAACGCTAACCGCTTCCACATATTCGCCCATGGCCTGCGTTTCGACCTCCCCCGGCATGATGGGCAACAAGCGCTTGATGGTCGGTCGTTGGGTGAGCACATTGATGAAATCGCTGTAGGCCAAGCAGACCTGATCGAAGCGGCCTTCGAGAAACCCATCTATGGCCACCCTCGCAATAGGGGTAACATCCACTAGCTTGGGCCGATCGGGTATGCCAGTGAACTCGGCTATGATGTCCTCGCCGCGGCGCAGCATGAAATCCCGACCTTTCCGCCCCACGGTGATCAGCTTAACCGACAACCCCTTGGCCTTGTTCGCTTCTATGAAATCAATGGCTTTCAGGATGATGTTGTGATTGAATGCTCCACACAGTCCTCTGTCGGCCGTCATGACCACCAGAACGACTGTGTGGGGGGAGCGAACCTGGAGCAGGGGGTGTAACTGCTCACCTGTTCTTCTCTGAGCCGCCAGGTGGGTAAGCACTTCCCAGGCCTTCTCAGCATAGGGCCGGGTGGCCGTTACCTGAGCCTGAGCTCGCTGCATCCGGGAAGCAGCCACAGC
>CAZRSI010000045.1:0-2587 GCA_964602575.1 uncultured Anaerolineae bacterium | reverse complement strand
GCGCTGGCCGCGTTCCAACTGCTCACGGGTGGCCCTATCCAACTCAGCGCCGAACTGAGCGAAAGCTGCCAATTCATAATACTGGGCCATGTCGGTCTTCAGCCTGCCGGCCACTTGCTTCATGGCTTTGGTCTGAGCCGCACCACCCACCCGCGATACGGAGATGCCCACGTTGAGGGCTGGCCGGATGCCGGCGTTGAACAGGTCTGTCTCCAGGTATATCTGCCCATCGGTGATGGAGATGACGTTGGTGGGGATGTAGGTAGTGAAGTCGCCCAACTGGGTCTCGACGATGGGGAGAGCGGTAAGCGAGCCACCGCCGTACTCGGGGGCCAGCTTGGCTGCCCGCTCCAGAAGGCGAGAGTGGAGATAGAAGATGTCGCCTGGGTAGGCTTCGCGGCCAGGGGGGCGCCTCAGAAGCAAGCACACCTGGCGATAAGCCCAAGCGTGCTTTGTGAGGTCGTCGTAGACAATAAGGGCGTCCTTCCCCTGCTCCATGAATTCCTCGCCCATGGCACAGCCAGCGTAAGGGGCAATGTATTGCAAAGTCGCCGGCTCCGAAGCAGAGGCCACAACCACAATGGTATGGTCCATGGCCCCATACTGCTCCAGGGTGGCCACCACGCGAGCTACGTTGGCCTGCTTCTGCCCAATGGCCACATATATGCAGATCAGGTCCTTGCCCTTCTGGTTGATGATGGTGTCAACGGCCAGGGCCGTTTTGCCTGTCTGGCGGTCCCCAATGATTAACTCTCGCTGCCCACGCCCGATGGGGATCATGGCGTCAATGGCTTTGATACCCGTCTGGACAGGGGTGTTCACGGGCTCGCGAGTCACCACTCCAGGAGCAATGCGCTCGATTCTACGGTACTTATCGGTCTCAATGGGCCCTTTCCCATCAATCGGCTGGCCCACAGCGTTCACCACACGCCCGATAAGTGCCTCTCCCACCGGCACCGAGACGATGCGTCCTGTGCTGCGAACAGTTTGGCCCTCCTCAATCTCGGTGTAATCGCCCATGATGATGATACCGACGTTGTCCACTTCCAGGTTGAGGACGATGCCCAGCACACCGGTCTCGAACTCCACGAGCTCGCTGGCCATAGCTCCCATCAGGCCAGAGGCGCGGGCAATGCCATCGCCTACTTCTATCACGGTGCCCACATCAAGGGCTTCTGCAGGTGGAGCTTCAAAGGCCTCGATTCGCTCTCTAAGGAATTGGGTTATATCTTCAATTAGGGCTTCCTGCTCTCTTACCGCCATCAGCGCCTCCTTGTTTGGTCTTGGATCAAGTTATCGTCGAATAGTATACACGGGTTACGGCGAAAACGCAAGTCTTGCAATGTGAGAGCTTGCGCAGCGAAGTCTGGGGAGCTTGAGGGATACCCCCTCAACCCCACTTTTTCCTGTTCAGGTTGGAAGGCTAAGGAGTGATCCTCCAACGACTATCAAACCGTCAACCCCTGCACGGTGGCCCGGTCCAGCTTCTTGACCAGGGCCACGATTAACTCCAAGGCACGATTGTAATCGTCCCGGTGCAGAATGCCCACGTGGCTGTGGATGTGACGAGTGGGCACTCCGATGACCACTGTGGGAACTCCTTCGGCGTGAATATGGATCATCCCGCCATCAGTAGCCCCGCCCTCCATGGCCGAGAACTGCAAGGGGATGTCCAACTCTTTGGCCGTTTCGATCACCAGGTCGCGCAGCTTAAGGTTGGGGATCATGCGCTTGTCGTAAACGAGCAGGGTAGGCCCTTTGCCCAGCTTGATGTCCAATTCGTCGGGTTCGATCCCCGGCACGTCGCCAGCGATGTCCACCTCCAAGATGATGGCCACGTCGGGCGAGACGACGTGCGCGCTGGTCTTAGCCCCCCGAAGCCCCACCTCCTCCTGTACGGTACCCACTCCGTAGACCGTGTTGGGATGAGGTTCCTGCGCCAGGCGTTGGATGGCCTGGATGAAGAGAGCGCAGCCAACCCGGTCATCCCAGGCTTTAGCCATGTATGTCCTGGAATTGGCCAGGATGACGAAATCGCTGACGGGGATAATGGGGTCGCCAGGGCGCACTCCTAGCTCCTTCACCTCCTCTGCACTGGTAGCCCCAATGTCAATGTACATGTCCTTTTTCTGCACCATCTTCTTCCGCTCGTCAGGTGACAGGATATGAGGTGGTTTAGCGCCGGTTACGCCGAAGACATCGCCCTGGGAGGTCTTGATGACCACCCTCTGGGCCAGCATCACCTGCTCCCACCAGCCGCCCAGGGGGACGAACTTAATAAAGCCCTCTTTGGTGATGAGCTTAACCATGAAGCCAACCTCATCCATGTGCCCGGCCAGCATCACTTTGGGCGAGGCTGCCAGGCCCGTTTTCTTGCAGATGATGCTGCCCATCTTGTCCTGCTCGATGGTGGTGATCCCCTCCAAATGGCGACGAATCACTGCCCGCACCGCATCCTCGTATCCTGGCACCCCCGGTGCCTCGGTGATCTCTTTGAATAGAGCCTCTGTTTGATCCAACTTCTGTCTCCTTAAAACATATTTACAAATCGGGGGATATGATACACCAAATCGCTTTTTTTGTCCAG
>CAZRSI010000044.1:12723-14922 GCA_964602575.1 uncultured Anaerolineae bacterium | reverse complement strand
TCCTCGATCAGGGAGAGCACCTCCTGAGCCAGAGCCAGGGCATCCTCAGACCGTCCCTGCTCTTGCCATAGCTGACAGCGCTGCAACAGCGCGTAGGCCAGGCCCTGGTGGTCCTCGCGGGCTCGGTAGCCCCGCTCCGCAACCTCCGTCAGCAACAGAGCCTCCTCCCACCGCCCCAGCATGTCAGCGGCGCGGGATTGAAACAGAGCCAGGCGGGGAGGACGCTCGCGCAGTGGAACCGGCAGCGCCGTACCCCAGGCCATCAGCGTCTCCAGGCGGCCTGCCACGAACATGTCCTGGGCTGCCGCCTCCATCACCCGCACTGCATCCTCGTAGGCCCGCACGGTCAGGTAGTGATACACCGCCTCCGCGGGCTGCTGGTGGGCCTCAAACCAGCGAGCAGCGCGGCGGTGCATCTCAACCCATCGGGCCTCATCCTGCTGCCGCAACTGAGCCTGCAGGTACTCCTGAAACAGGTGATGATAGCGATACCAGTCGCCCTCCAACCGGGTGATAAAGAGGTTGCGGTCCTCCGCCAGCTTCAAGAAGTGCTCAGCATCCTCCAGCCCCAGCACCTCCTGGCACAGGGCGGGGCTCATCTCCCGTAGGGTGGAGGAGGCGGCGAGGAAATCCTGCACAGGGGGCTCCTGGTGGGCGAAAACCTCCTGGGCCAGGTAGTCGTACACCGGCTGGTCGGAGGTGCGGGCCCGCACCAGGCCCTTGAGGATGTCCTGCCACATGGTGTGGACCGTGAGAAGGATGCCCGTGATCCAGCCCTCAGATTGGGCTGCCAGTTCCTCGGCGTCCCTGTCTGAAATATGAAGATTGTAGTTCTGCGCCAGCAGTCTCTGGATCTCCTCGCCACGGAAGCGGAGCTCTGCCTGGCCCAATCCACCCACCTCCCCTCTGGCTGTGAGCTGGATGAGGAGGGGCAGTCCCGGCACAGTACGGCTGGCAATGATGAGGAGAAACTGGCCCGTCTGATAAGACAAAAGGCGAGCCAGGATCTTACCTACCTCCGGAGCCTCTCCGAGGCGATGGTAGTCGTCCAGCACCAGCACGAACCACTGGGGGATGGTATCTACCATCTCGGTAACCAGGACATTGACCACCTCGGGCGCGCCGTGAGCCAGGTTGGGATTGGCGGACAACACCTGGCTTGTGCGCTCACCGAAATCGGGGAAGCGATGCCGGAGGCTGAGAACGAGGTGCTCCAGGAAAACCCGGGGGTCGCTGTCGCCCTGGTCGAGCGCATACCAGCAGACAGGGTGTTCCAGGTCGTAGGCGAAGTCCACCAGCAGGGTGGTCTTACCGTAGCCGGCCGGTGCGGAAACCAGGACGAGCTTGCGGTCCACCATATCGTACAGGCGGTCAAGCAAGCGCTGACGGGTTAAGATATCCCTTCGCCGTTTAGGCAGTAATACTCTGGTTATAACCAAGGCAACGACTCCATTGATCAGGCTACAGTGTAGGGCCAGTATAGTCCATCATCTTTCCGCTTTCTTTTAACCTGCGAAAAGGTGGGGCTCTATTGGCGGGGATGCCCCACCGGGATAAGGTAGAGAGGTTCGTGGTCGGGAGGGAGGGATAGGAAAGCCTTAACCTGGTCGTCGTAGAAGGCGCCGATGGGCACGGCCCCCAGGCCCAGGGCCACAGCTTGAAGGAGAATGTTCTGGCAGGCGTGGCCTGCCTCCAGCTTGACGTAGCGCTCAGCCCGGGCGCCGTACTTTTTAGCCGTTCTTTCGTACACCGCTGTGATCACGAAGACGACCGCAGCATCCCGTATCGCACTTTGCTTCAGTCCTGCCTCCCAGAGCTTGAGGCGCAGGTCATCCTGGGAGAGCAGAATCACTTTGTGTCCTTGGGGCACATAGTGGTAGAAACCATTGGGAGTAGCTACATAGACCTCCAGGGGGTAGAGAGCCCCAGCCGAGGGAGCTGTCCGTCCGCCCCAATCGGCCGTTATCCCCTGGGCGGCCCACAGGAGCTGGGAGATTTCCTCCCAGGTGAGCTCTTCCTCGGTGTAGTTCCGGATCGAGCGCCGCCGGACAAGGGTCTCCTCGAGAGACATTTCCCCCTGTAGCCTCGGCTCTGGCAGGGCCATCTCTCCCGGCACTGGGGAAGCTACTCCCTCCCCAACCCGCTCGATGCGTGAGCTTGCCCTGGGCCAAACCGAAGGGCCACAGCCACCCAGGCTGA
>CAZRSI010000044.1:10118-12623 GCA_964602575.1 uncultured Anaerolineae bacterium | reverse complement strand
CCCCTCACCAACAGGTCTCCCCCCAATCCACTGCCACAAGCATGATGTCCACCACGGTGATGATTCCATCGCTGTCCAGGTCATAGAGGGCATCCCAGCCCGGATCCTCATCGGTGGTGTGCCACCGATCAGCCACCTCCATGACATCTTGTATGTCCACGTTGCAATCGTGATTGAAATCGTGGTCTGGAAAGCTCACCACGCTGATGCTGCCGTCCTGGGCCTGGGCGGCCACACTATCCTCGTTTAATTCGACAGCGGTGATTTGCAACGGCGAGGTATCACCTAGCTCTCCCACCACATCGAATACCAAGGTCAACAACTGGCCACCAGCGGTAATGGGTTGGACACCGGCCATGGCCACCCGCACCTGGCCAGGGGGGTTCAGGTTGCTCTCGGTCAAGAAGTCCTGAGCTGCATCGCCAGCGGACGCGGAGACGGCTGCCACCACCGTTGGATCATAGCCCACGGCGATGTCCACGCCATACACCTCAGCCTGGTGCAGGGAAATCTCCAGGGTGGCGGTGATGCGCTCGTTTGGCTCGGCATAGAGGTTGGGCAGGGCCAGAAACGCAGTGCTGACAGACTCGGCCAGGTCCTGACCAATACCTGCTGACCAGTTGCCCGAGACGTCGCCCAACAGCACAGCAGTGAAGTCCTGATCCCTTTGGCTGGCATTGAGGCCGGGATAACTACGAACGGCTGGGTCGAACTCCCAGACCGTGCCTGCTCCAGGGAAGGGCAGTGTGATCAGCTCCGCTGCCTTCTGCAGGATGTGCATGGCATCAGTGGAGTTGATCTCTCCACTCTTGTTAACATCGCCCGCGGTGGCCGCGTAGCCGCTCAGAGTGATGAGGCCAGCTTCGTGCTGCAGCGCCAGAGAGGCATCGTAGGCAGAGATGCCTGTCGCACCATCGGACTTGCTGGCGGTCAGGGTATAGTCGCCAGCAGGGAGAGCATGTAGGCCGTAGCTTCCATCGGTCTGGCTGAAATCGGTGCGGACCTGGTCGCCCTGCAGCGTAAGGAGCGCGCCCGGGACACCGGCACCGTCGTGCCAGAAGCGCACCGTGCCCTCAACGAAGTAGCCCAGCGGGTGAGACATGGTGGCCACAGTCCCCACAGAAGCTTTCACGAACTCGGTGAAATAATCGAGGTCCAGAGTGCCAAGCTGGTCGTCAGTGGTGTGATAATAGGGGGTGAAGTCATCCCAATCCTCGATACCCAGGATGGCATTGTACCCGTAATCCCAGAAGGAAGCATGGTCGCTGCGGTCGGTGGCCTCGGCGGTGATGATCTCAGGGACAAGATCGAGGCCGTAGGTATCCACCACATCGGCGAACAGATCGGCAATGGCGATGGAACCGGGTTCGGTGCCGGCGTGAAGCTCGATGATAGGCTGAGCATCGGAGTTGTAGCCGAGCATGTCCAGATTGAGCACACCCAGGATATCGTCGCCCTCGTAGTAGGCATCCTGAGCATAGTAGTGGCTGCCAATCAGCCCCTGCTCCTCGCCGGTGAAGGCGATGAAACGGATGGTGTAATCGAAGTCGTATTGGCTTAGGATGTCGGCGGCGATCATCACCGCTGCTGTGCCGCTGGCGTTGTCATCGGCCCCCGGAGCGTATGTGTACGGCGTTTCTGACCTGCTGTCCACGTGAGCACAAACGATGTAGATGTCGTCGGGGTAGGTAATGCCCGGCTTGGTGGCCACCACGTTACGCCAGTGGTTGCCCCACCAGTTGTAGTGGTGATACTCCACCTCCAGGCCCAGGTCTCGGAAGTGTTCGTACACGAACTGCGTGGCCTTTTGAATGGGCACACCGCTGTAGGAGTAGCGAGTGAGGATGGTGTAGGGCTCGCCGCCAATGGTGACCGGGTTCTCGCCGCTGAGGTCGCCATCGTATTCATAGACGGTGGCCGCATTCACCTGGGCGATCATCTCCTCGACAAGGGGATCGGGTTCACTCAGCGGTTCGAAAGCAACACCCTTAACGCCTGCAGCCAGGGGGATGGGGTCGTCGGGAAGCCACCTGATCTCCAGGCCCAGGGCGGACAGCCTCTCCGCCTCGACTGCTGAGGCCCGGATCAGAGCTCGGAGGCCATCGAAGTAGAGGAGCCTGCCATGCGGGGAGATCAGGGACAACTGGTCAGTAAGTTGCGGCCCTGCTTTGGGGGCAATCGAAGGGTAGACCAGGTAGTATCCCCCTGGAGCCAGCTCCTCGTCCAGCACCTGGCAGACCAGGCCCTGGTTGGTCAGAAAGGCCAGGTCATCTTCGGTGGCCACAGCGAGGAGGTAATCCTCGTCTTCGGTGGTAAGGTGGGCATAGACGGCCAGCCCACGGTCTTTCACCCGCTGGAGGTCCTCCTCTGCCCTGAGGTCTATCTTGACCAAAGCGGGCGTCGGAGGCGAGGCTCGAGAGATAGCGGATTCGCCTCCGACAACGAATATAGCGATGAGGAGTAAGCCCCAGACAAGCGCGAGCCTCTTGTTCATTGGGATTCCTT
>CAZRSI010000044.1:7133-10018 GCA_964602575.1 uncultured Anaerolineae bacterium | reverse complement strand
TACGGCGCATACCTGAACGGGTGCCGAGCCGCCTCCTTCTCGCTGAGCAACTCTTCAAGGGTGGGCCGGCCCTCGATGGCCTTGCGAATGGCAGCACGCATGGCCTTGTAGTTGTTGAACTCAATGCGCTTGCGGTTGGCCGAGGCCGGGTGGACGAACACGTTGGCGATCATGACCAGGTCGTCGAGGGCCTCCTTGGGGAGGCTGCCGTCCTGTATGCTGGCCTCGATGGCCAGTTTTATGCCCCGCGCCGCGTCCTCATAGACATGAGTGGCCTGCTTCTTGGTGCGCACCGTCACTGTGGGAACCAGCAGCGTGCGCGGCCGCTCGTTGATGATAAGCAACCCGTGCGAACTCCGCGGCTCGTCCAATGCCCTGCGGATTGCTTTTCCCACCGGCCCATCCTTAACGCCCAGCAGCAGGTCAATGTGAGCGACCTCGAAGAAGGGCGGACCAGAGAATCCCTCTGCCTTGGCCAGCTCATAGAAGTGCTGGTAGATGCCTTTGTCCGAGGGGTGGAGGTAATATGGCGTCACCACCAGGCAGGCGCTGGCTCCGGCCTCTTTGGCGTTTTTCGCCAACTCGATGGCCTGGCGGGTTGAGGGGGCACCGGTGCCGGCGATAACGGGCTTGCCCTGCGCTTCCTCGACGGCGATCTCCACCAGCCGTCTCTGCTCCTCCACCGAGAGATAGGGGAACTCTCCGGTGGTGCCGCAGGGCACCAGCCCGTCCACGTGGTCAATCACATGGCGGATGAGGCCGCGAAAGGCGTCTTCGTCCACGGTCTCATCCTTGGTGAAAGGCGTGACCAAGGCGGGGAAGACACCAGGGGAGAAAGGTAACTTGCTTTGCTGCGATGCATTAGTCATGCGCGTTGCTCCTTGCTTTGATGTTTCCTCCCTTGAGTTTTTGTTTGCGGAACGGCAAATATAACAACGAATGAGCCTGGGTGTGATCTCGCGAACAGCGATGGGTGCAAAGGTACTTTGTCGTCCACGATCAGAAGCCGGGTTTCACGCCTCTCAATAGGTTTGTAACGCAACTCATACTCCACCTGCCGCTGGGCAGAGACCCCTCGTTCTGCCAGAGCGATCAGGCAGGCGTTCTCCCAACCCTCTTCCGAAAGCTCAAGGTAGCGCAATTCATTGTAAGCATCGTAGAGACAGCCTTGCACCACGTAACTGAGTTTGGGATAGATAAGGTCAGTCATATTCGGTCGATCCCCTGATTCGTTGTCATATACCGTCCTTCATGGACCTGAATAGACCACAGAGAACGAATCGTACTCTCCCGTGTACTCCTCGTAAGTCACCTCCACATTATCCACCCGCGCACTGCGCGGGCCTCGGTGACACCAGTCCACCATTCGTTCCACCGCCCAGTCCTCGCCCTCGAAGACGGCTTCCACTCTTCCATCCCACAGGTTTCTAACCCAGCCAGTGACGCCCAGTTGACGGGCTCGGTTCCGTGTTTCTGCCCGGAAGAATACTCCCTGCACCCAACCGCTGACGAAAACATGTGCTCTTTTCTTGGCCATGAATCATCACCTCGGTTCTCAGGAGTTCAGACCTCGGGGTCTTTCTCCAAGGGTCTCATCCCTGCAATGCACTCAGGAGATAACCAACCGCCTCGCGATACAGCATGGGGTGCGTGACTCGCAACAGCTCGAAATCGCCATCCACCTTGCCCCCGGAAACCAGCCAGGCCAAAGCTCCCAGGTAAGTGTACCATCTGGTGTACGATCCCTTGAGTGTTCCCTCAGGGTCGAAGAGAAGGAAGGGATATTGCTGGCTGGCGATAATAAAGTGGCCAGGGAGATCAAAGTGAGTGACCTGAATCATCGCCCTTAGGACCTCTGAGCCCTCCTCTAGATCCTCCCGGTCGTGGCCCAAAAGGGGCATTGGATCAAATCCCATCTCCTCCAGAAGCGAGACATAGCACGCTACCCCCCAGCGCCTCACCCGATAGATGCAGCCTCTCTGTCCTATCTCCACCTCAGGACACACGTTGGCGTATCCCTTTGGCAACTGGATGGTGGCCCTCCTCTCTACCAGATCGCCTTTTTCAGTGACCGCCCAGTAGTAGGCGCGCCAGTCCTCGGTGGGATACCGACCTGGGAAGTTGTTGATGACCTCCGCATCTGGAGAAGCCGTACTTTTCCTCATGCTATTACCTACCAATCTAGCCATCTGCCCCTCCTTACTTTACTTTCCGCTTATACATTGCTCTGTCCGCTCGGGCCATCAGTTCCTCAATGGAACAGGGGTGCTCGGGATCGTAGCGCGCTGCACCCACAGTCAACGACAGCTTGTAACGAAGATCACCCACCGCATTGCGCGCCGCCAAGTTCTCCCGCAAACGAGCAATCAGAACCCCCACGTTGTCCTCGCGGGTCTCCAATGCCAAAACCACAAACTCGTCGCCACCAATGCGACTGATTATGTCTGATTCGCGAAAAGTCTGCCTGAAAACATCCGCCGTCTCCCTCAAAGCCCGATCGCCCTCGGCGTGGCCCAAGGTATCGTTAATCCGCTTCAGGCCATCGAAATCGGAAAAGAGTAGCGACAACCTGGTTTTCATTCGATTAGCTGTCTTCAATTGTTGCCTGGCCAGGGTCAGGAACCCCCGCCGATTGTACAGGCCGGTAAGCTCATCCACCAAGGCCATGGCCCGCAGTTCCTCTTCCATCCGCACCCGCTCGGTGATGTCAGTGTAGACAGCTACCACCCCGATGAACTCTTTCCCCGCTAAGATGGGAGAACCTGCCACGATGACATGCACTGGCGTCCCGTCTTTGCGATAACGGATGGTCTCTGTGGGACCCACTGTCTTCCCGGTCATGGTCATCTGCGTGTACCCGATGGCCTCGTCTAACACATCGGGTC